>CAZPLV010000077.1:0-8314 GCA_964587295.1 uncultured bacterium | reverse complement strand
GGGTAATCCATCCGGCTGGCGCAATCGCCGGGCTTGATGGCGTACGGGCAATGGCAGTGAGCGGTGGCCTCAGGGAAGCCGGTATCGTGACCACCAAGGCTCCGGCTGGTCTGCGCGGGGCGCCTTATGTGGTCGAGAATGGCATCGAACTGCCGGATGACGCGCGGATGCGGGTATTCAATGGCAGCGCACGCGAAGCTGCTGTTGGTTTCCCGGCTAACGTCAATGTGGCGGCGGCGCTCAGTCTGGCCGGCATTGGTCCGGACCTGACCACTGTGCAGATCTTTTCAGATCCGGCGGCCACTGTTACGACGCATGTTGTCCACGCGCAGGGTGACAGCGGTGAGCTTGAAGTCCGCCTCAGGCTCAAACCGAGTCCCGGCAATCCACGCACTTCGTACCTGGCGGCTCTGTCAGCGATCAGCACGCTTCAGGAACTGTCACAATTGATTAATGTTGCGCGGTAAGTCACAGTCACTTCGTGAAGTTCTGCTGGACCGCATCCAGTCCGGCCAGTATCCGATCGGCAGCAAGCTGCCCGGCACCCGGATGCTGGCGCAGGAATTCGAGCTGCATCCGAACACGGTGAACAAGGTGTACACAGACCTGTCTGCTGAGGGTGTGCTCAAGACCGTACAGGGAAGTGGCACCTTCGTGCTTTCGTACCCGCATCAGCGCGCCGACGGTACGGCTGAGGCGGAGCTGGAACGGTCGCTGAATCAGCTGGCTACGGTAGCCAGTCGTCTTGGCATGAGCCGCGACAGATTCAGTGCCATAGCTGAGCGCGCCGGCGCCAGGGCGTTCGGCTCTGCTGCGCGCCAGGTGTGGTTCGTTGAATGCAACGTGCACGACACGGAGGACCTGGCCATCAGCCTGGGAACGGTGTTGGGTGTTCGTGTCGAACCGCTCACGACCCAGCAGCTGGGGGACGCCAATCAGGAATTGCAGGTGCAACCGGAGGACCTGGTGATAACGACTCCGTTTCACCGCGCGGAGGTCGAGGGCTACCTGGGTGCGGCTGGGGATGTGAACGAAGTCGGTATTGTGCCGACTGCCGAGACTCTGGTCTCGATTGCGCGTTTGCCGCAGGATGCCAACTATTCGGTGGTTGCATCAAATGAGCCCACGTTGCAGCGGTTCGTCGGCTTGCTCAGGAACTACACGCGGCGCGAGCCGGCCGAAAAGTTTGTGATTACGGACCCACGGCTCGAAGAGCTGATTGGTGCGGCTGAGTACCTGTTTGACAGCCAGTCGATACACGAACGGGTGAAGCAGCTGCGGCCGGAAAAGCCGATTCTGACGCTGCGCTACCAGATTGAACCGGCGTCAGTCGCATATGTCCGGGAGCTGCTGCAGCCCGGTTACGCAGCCTGATACAACGCAAATGTGTACCCCGACGGGTACTTGTGCCCACTAAGTGCCTGGTGTACTGTGGCACCCAGCAGTTCGCTGCCACGATCAACCAAGAAGGAGCTGAACGATGCACAAGCGACTCCATAAACGATTCATTGCCCTGGCGCTGGCCGCACTGGCGGGCATCCCGGCACTTGCCCAGGATCTGACCGTCGCCCACGGGGTGGACATCCCGGGCTTCGATCCACACACCCACAGCAATACTGCCGTGGAATCAGTCCACATCAACGTGTTCGATTACCTCGTCATGCGCGACGCCAGCGGTCAGTTCCAGCCGGCCCTGGCCACATCATGGGAGCAGCGGGACGATACGGTCTGGTATTTCAGCCTGCGTGACGACGTCACCTGGCACGACGGCAGCCCATTCACGGCTGCGGACGTGGAATTCACCCTCGAGCGTGTTGCGGGTGACTCTGCCCTGGTGCAGCACCAGAATTACCGCGGCATCGCGGACGTCGAAGTGCTCAACGACTTTGAACTGCTGATCCACACCTCACAGGCGGACCCGATCCTGCTGAACCGCCTCAGCCGCATCACCGCTGGCATGCTTCCCAAGCACTACATCGACGAAGTCGGCTTCGAGCACTTCGCTGTCCAGCCGCTGGGGACCGGTCCGTTCGAGTTCGTTGAATGGCGCCGCGATGACCGCATCATCCTGCAGGCGAATGAAGACCACTGGCGGGGAGCGCCGGCCTGGGAGACTCTGACCTTCCGCGTCATTCCCGAAGACTCCACCCGGGTCAACGAACTCATCACAGGTGGTGTGGACATTGCCGTGAACATGCCTTCACATGAGGTGGAGCGCGTGGATGCCACCGGCGAGGCTGTCGTGCTGCCATGGCCCACCGGCCGCGTCATGATGTTCTTCGTGAACACGAAGGACGGCCTGCCGACCGCCGATCCCCGTGTTCGCGAGGCACTCGACCTGGCGATTGACAACGCGCTGCTGGCCGAAGTGCTGACCGCCAGCGCCGGCGTGCCTGTCCGCGGTTACCTGACCCCGAACGACAGTGCCGTACCGCTCGACCTGTACGACACTTACGTGTACGACCCGGTACGCGCACGTGAGCTGATTGCTGAAGCCGGCTACGCACCGGGCGAACTGAGCATCACGATTCAGGGTCCTGCCGGCCGCTACCCGATGGATGTGGAACTGGTCGAGCTGGTCGCCGCAATGCTCGCGGAGTCAGGCATCAGTGCCAAAGTCGAATCAACTGAATTCAGCGTCTTCAACAGCCAGGTGTGGGAAGCCCAGAACCTTGCGGGCATCGCGCTCATGGGCCTGAGCAACTCCATGCAGGACGGCTGGTTCGCAGCACGCCTGCTTCTGTGCGATGGGCCGTATGCCAACGTCACCAACTGGTGCAACCCGGAGTTTGACGCACTGGTCAACGAAGCCGAGTACCTGATGGACAGCGAACGCCGCGCCGAACTTCTGGGCGAAGCGTTCCACATCATTGCCGAGGAGCGGCCGCAGATCTTCCTGTACCAGCTCAGCAACTTCGTGGGCGTCGCCAGTGACGTTGACTGGCAGCCCCGTTCCGATGAGCTGCTGTGGATGTTTGATGCCACACCTCGCGACTGACTTCTGAGTAGGTAGGGAAGTTGACCGGATACATCTTGAGGAGGCTGGCGCAAATGGTGCCAGTCCTCCTCGGTATCACAATCCTGGTATTTGGCCTGGTGAGACTTTCCGGTGACCCGGTCTCACTCCTGCTGCCTGAGGACGCACCACCCGAACAGATTCAGCAGCTGCGTGAGTCAATGGGGCTTGACCGTCCTGTCGTGATTCAGTACCTGAACTACCTGGGTGGGGCGGTGCGTGGTGATTTTGGTACCTCACTCAGGTACAGCGGCCAGCCGGCGCTGGAGGTTGTGCTTGAAAGGCTTCCAGCCACGCTCCTGTTGGCAGCCAGTTCTCTGCTGATCGGAATAGTCCTGTCAATCGGTGCCGCACTTGTATCCGTCCTGCGTCCTAATACAATCGCCGACCTGCTCGTGCGAAGTGTCGCCGTGCTCGGTCAGGCAATGCCGAACTTCTGGCTGGGAATCATGCTCATACTGCTCTTCTCGGTCCAGCTGGGCTGGCTGCCCGTGTCCGGCTACGGGGAGTTCAGACACCTGATTTTGCCTGCCGTCACTCTCGGCGCCAGCCTCACGGCAATGCTTGTGCAACTTCTGCGGGGCCAGCTGCTTGAGGTGCTGGCCCAGGATTACATCCGGACGGCCCATGCCAAAGGCATCACGCCCCGGTCGGTGCTGTTCCGGCATGCACTGCGCAACGCAATGATCAGTTACCTGACCATCGTTGGCCTGCAGCTGGCCAACCTGGTTGCGGGTGCGGTGGTTACCGAGCAGGTGTTTGCCTGGCCGGGAATCGGACTGCTGTCAGTCCAGGCGGTCAACTACCGCGACATGAACGTGGTGCAGGCAATCGTGCTGGTATCGGCCGTCATGGTCATGTTTGCCAACCTGCTGATTGACGTGCTCTACGCCCTGGTCGATCCCCGGGTCCGGTACGCCTGATGCGAAACTTCTTCAGATCCCCACTCGCTGTCATCTCCGCCGCAATCGTGCTGGCTTTTGTCGTCATTGCGGTGTTCGCCCCGGCGATCGCTCCGTACGACCCGGCTGCCACCAACCTGCGTGCCAGGCTGGCACCACCCGCCTGGGTCGCGGGTGGAACAACCGACCACATCCTGGGCACCGACGTGCTGGGACGCGACCTGCTCAGCCGGGTAATTCATGGCGCACGGGTGGCGTTGATTGTCGGGCTCGGCGGCGTCACGGTGACGCTGGTCATCGGCGTCATTCTTGGACTGGTGGCCGGTTTCCTCGGTGGCCTGGTCGACACGATCGTCATGCGGGCTGTAGACATGATGCTGGCAGTGCCGAACATCCTGCTGTATCTGACCGTACTGATTGCGTTCCCGCCAAGCGTCACCCTGCTGATCCTGGTAATCGGCTTCATCAACTGGACCACCTTCGCCCGCGTCGTCCGGGCAGAAGTGCTGGCCCTGAAACGACTGGAATTCATAGAGGCGGCGCACGCCACCGGCCAGAAGAAGCTGCCCACCGTCTGGCGGCATATTCTGCCCAACGTCACCGGCCCGATCATCGCCGTGGCCACCGTGAGTGTGGCGTCCGTAATCGTGCTGGAATCATCCCTCAGTTTTCTGGGCCTTGGGCCGCAGGCACCGACCGTTACCTGGGGCCGCATCCTGGCCGATGGCCGCGATTATCTGTCCACTGCCTGGTGGATCGGCACGTTCCCCGGCATAAGCATCACGGTTCTCTGCCTCGCTCTCATCCTGCTTGGCGACTGGCTGAGGCTCGCCCTCGACCCCCGCCAACGCAGCAACTAAAAGGAAGTTACATGCTACTCAACAGACAGAAAGCGCACAGCCTGATGCGCGAAGCGAACCTGGACGCACTCGTGCTTGCGTACACCGAGAACGTGATGTACTTCAGCGATTTCCTGCGCGTGCGCAGCAATCACCTGAAGAGCCGTCTTTCCTACGTCGTGTTCTTCGCCGATGAAGCACTCGAACCCGCTTTCCTGGTGCCGCACCAGGACTACCTGGAATCAGCGGCAGGCACCTGGATCACTGACGTCCGCCGTACGTCCGAGCACCGTATTCCCGGAGTAGCCGACATCCACCATGATCGCCCGGGCCTGGTCGCCAGCGTGATTAAGGAGCGCGGACTCACGGCCGGCCGCATCGGCTTTGAAGAGGAATCACTGCCGTTTGCGGTTCACCAGCAGCTGGCAGGCAAGCTGCCCGGCTTTGAACTGGTACCGGCCCACCGGCTGCTGCAGCGGCTGCGGGCAATCAAGAGCGAGACGGAGCTGAAACTCATTCGCGAAGCAATGCGTCTGACCGAAGTGGCCGGTGCGGCGATTCTGAATGCCGCACGACCCGGAATCAGTGAACTCGAACTGGCGCAACTGGCCGAGCAGGCGGCACTGGCTGAAGGTGCTGAACGGATGGATTTCCTGATCGTTGCGGCGCAGGAGAGAGGCGCTGTCGTGCATGGCGCACCCAGTGACTACCGCCTGCAGGACGGTGATGTAGTCCGTTTTGATGTTGGCGCAAGCCGGGACGGCTTCACCGGTGACCTGGCCCGCACGTTCGTAATCGGAAAAGAAGCCGATCCGCAGCACGAACTTCACTACTCGGCAATCCGCGCCGCGGTGGAAGCCGGTATCGCCATGATCAAACCGGGTGTCACAGCCGATGAGGTGTACCAGGCGCAGATGACCGCAGGTCGCGCCATCGACCCGGAGCTCAGCCGCGAGCACGCTGGTCACGGCCTCGGGCTTGAAGTGCATGAGGAGCCGATGATTTGCGACGGCAATGACTTCGTGCTTGAACCCGGAATGGTGGTCATGATTGAGAACGCCCGCTATCTGCCCGGCAAAGCCGGTTACCAGCTGGAAGACCTGGTGCTTGTGACTGAAACGGGGCATGAAATCCTGACAACCCTCACCCGGGACCTGATGCCGGAGAATGTGTGATGAACTCAAACCCGGCTGATCTGCAGGACGTTTTCGACTTTATTGAAGAGAACCGTGATGAGTACATCGCCTGGCTGCAGCTTCTGTGCCGGCAGCCAAGTGTGGCTGCCCAGAACCGCGGCATGCAGGAGACCGCGGCACTCGTAATGAAGTTCACGGAAGCAATAGGGGCGAACGTTGAACTGGTTCCAACCAGTGGCTTTCCGGTTGTTTACGGTGAGATTTACTCCGGCGAGCGGCGCACGCTGTCGTTCTACAACCATTACGACGTGCAACCGGAAGATCCGCTTGAGGAATGGGACCGCGATCCGTTCTCCGCGGATATTGCCGATGGACGCATCTGGGCACGCGGAGTTGCCGACAACAAGGGCAACCTGATTGCCCGCCTGGCGGCGGTTCACGCCTACCAGCAGGTGCGCGGCAAACTTCCGCTGAATGTGAAGTTCATCTTCGAAGGTGAAGAAGAGATCGGCAGCCCCAATCTGCATGAGTTCGTAACCAATCACCCGGACAAGGTCCAGGCGGACGCCTGCCTGTGGGAAGCCGGCTACAAGGACGTGAATGACCGTATCCAGGTCGCACTTGGGGTAAAAGGCATGCTCTACGTGCACCTGAGCGTGGAAGCAGCCAACACCGACATGCACTCCGCCTATGCGGCAATCGTGCCGAGTGCGGCGTGGCGTCTGGTGCAGGCACTCAACACGCTGAAGGATCAGGACGAGCGGGTGCTCATTCCCGGGTTCTACGACACGGTCGCGCAACCGGATGAAGCCGAGAAGGAGCTGCTGGACAGCATGCCCTTCGACGAGGCGGGATTCCTCAAGGGCCTCGACATTCCGGCCTTCGTGCGGGGCGCAACCGGCAACGAAGTCAAGGAACGTCTGATCTTCCAGCCGACCTGCAACATCTGCGGAATCACCACTGGCTACCAGGGGCCCGGGTCAAAAACCGTGCTGCCAGCCAAGGCCAGCGCCAAGCTTGATTTCAGGCTTGTTCCGGACCAGAATCCCGATGAAATCCTGAAGCTGCTGCGTGAGCATCTTGACGAGCAGGGCTTTGAGGACGTGAAGATCGAGCGTGGTCACGGCAGCATGCCAGCCAAGACTGACGTGCATGATCCGATTGTGAAGACGGTGCTGGGTGGCGTGCCGCGAATCTACGGTCACGAAGCCGTTGTGCACCGCATGACACCGGGCACCGGCCCCATGCACACCCTGTGCCAGAGCCAGGGCATACCCAGCGTCCAGGTTGGCGTCGGGCATCACGAATCACAGAATCATGCGCCGAACGAGAACATTTATGTGGAGGATTTCGTCAGCGGAATCAAGATGATTGCGCATATCCTCGACGAGTTTCCCAGACAGGCTGAGTAAAGTTCAGTTGGTGGATTCGGATGCATTCTGAATCCACCAACTGCTGTGTCAGAATCCCAGGGTCTCGGGCGTCCGGGCAGTACGTTTTAATGCCAGCCGTTCCCGGGTTCATCAACCAGCACAACACGGTAATCATTCAGATTGTTGCCGGTCTGACCTGTGATGACGCTGTCTTGTAAGGCTGTGAAGAACGGGTTTGAGTCGTTCCGCTCCAGGTATTCAAGAGGATCCAGTCCCAGTTCCCTGGCCCGCATCCAGGAGTCGGGTCGCAGGACTGCGCCCGCTGCCTCGCTGTTGCCGTCGATTCCGTCGCTGCCTGCAGAGAGGGCCCATACCCCTTGCTCGCCCAGGAAATGAAGCAGCCAGAGCATGAATTCCTGGTTGCGGCCGCCGCTGCCGCTGCCCTTCACGGTTACGGTCGTCTCACCACCTGAGAGCAGTGCTATTGGTCCCCGGACACCGATTGCGCTGATTGAACCGGGGTCGGGCGCAAGCTGCCTGCTGGCCTCCACAAGTGGTTGGCCTGCCCTCAGAGCGTTGATCAGGTTTGCGTGCGAGCGAGCCAGTTGCCGGGCCTCGCCCACCAGTCGGTCGGACAGTATCAGTGCCGGAATACCGCGGCTGTGCCAGTACTCTTTTGCGGATTCGAGAAGAAGCCGGTTTGAGCCAATAATGTGACTTACCGAGCGCTCCCATACGGGATCAGTCGGACCGGGAGCTGCAGGCAACTCGCCGGCCGCGCCACGTTGCAGGTGAGAACGTGCACCAGGCGAATTAATCCTGAACCGGTCGAGGACAGCCAGGGCGTCAGCATAGGTCGTATCATCCGGAGCCGCCACGCCCGAGGCAACGACTGACGCATCGTCGCCGGGTACATCCGAGATGATCAGGCTCCGGACGTGGCCACGGAATTGAGCCAGCAGGCGTCCGCCTTTGATGCGCGAGAGATGCTTTCTGACGCAGTTCAGCTCGAAAATATCGGCTCCGCCGCGCATGAGCTGGTCCACGA
>CAZPLV010000076.1:2841-8436 GCA_964587295.1 uncultured bacterium | reverse complement strand
TGAGCTGCCAGAATGCTTTTGCCGTAGCCCAGCGGTGCATGCAGCCAGACGACATGTCCGGGTGCATCCGGCAGCAGGCTGAGCAGCCTGAGCCGGTGGACATGCTGCGTCGAGAAGCCGGTCAACGGTCGCGCCTGTAGCACCTGGCGCAAGTTTACTCCCTCAATCATGACTGCGGACGGGGGCAGTCATGATTGCGAACTGTAACAGGCTGCAGCAGGGAACCCCCGGCGGCGTAAATCCGGAGAGTTTCACGCGCGGCACCTCCGAACAGCGGATGAGCTGGTTCCGCACCGGCTTCGAGAGTGGCGATCCGAATGCCTGCAACACCTTTGCCGGCTGAGCAGTCAGTTCAGGGCAGGGGAGGCGGCTGCCAGCCGAAGTGCAGGTCTGTCGGCGCGGCGCCTTCTTTGATGGTTACCGGCTGCGATATGCGTGCCTGGCGGATGAGGCACAGCCGGGTGTCAAGGGCTTCACAGTAGTAAACGGCAATGTCAGCGGTCAGTTCAGTGCTGCCGCTGCCCAGCGTGAGTTCCGTTTCAATCTCAAGCGGATATTCCGGATTGCCCAGGCTGTACGTGTGCGGGCTGAAATCGACCGTGCCGTCAGCACTTCTGAATTCCACTGACAATGGTGCGAGGTGGTTGGCGACATAACCCTCAGGAAGGCTGAGGTTCAGGGTCAGGCTGATGGAGCCCTGTCCCGATGTCACAGACGGCAGAACCACAGTCTCGTCAAAGCTGTCAGCGGAAGCTGACCGGCGTAAAAGCAACCCATCCGGATCACTCAGCGCCAGGGTCGCAACCTCACCCGTATCGGTGTTGACCACCCGCACGGCATGGTTGTTCGTGTCTGCAATGAACATGAAGCCGTCGACGAGACTGATGCCACCCGGTTCGTGAAACGCCGTGTGGAGTCCTGAACCGTCATTGAACCCGGCTTCGCTTTCGCCCAGCATCCGGCGTACCGAACGGGCTTCCGGATCCATGCGCTTGATGCTGTTGTTATAGGTGTCGGCAATGTACAGGAATCCGTCATGCCAGGCCAACGATTTGGGATGCTGCAGCCGGACTTCGTCACCGACCCCGTCTACATCACCGAAATCAAAAAGGCCCGTACCGACAAGCGTGAGCAGTTCACCTTCAGAACCAAAGTCAGCCCGCCGGATTGCCGAAGCCTCGCTGTCCGCAATGTAGAGGTACTCGCCGTCGGTTGCCAGTCCGCTCGGCTGGTTGAGCCCGGCGTTGCGCAACGGACCGTCCAGCAGGCGCTCGTGACCGCTGCCGGCAAAGCGGTACAGGAAGCTGCTCTCAGGGTCGAAACGCCAGATCTGGTGCTGGCCGGCCATCGCGACGTATATCTGGGAGTCGTGCCACAGCACATCCCAGGGTGAATTGAGTCCATGGGTCAGTCCGTTCGCGCTGTCCATGCCGAACATGTACTCCTGCTGGCCGTGTCCCGCGACCGTCGTGACCGTAGCGGCATTCAGGTCAACAAGCCGCAGGGCGTGGTTGCCCGTGTCTGCCACGTACAGTTGACCGTCTGCGGAGAGGGTCAGGCCCTGGGGGGCGTGGAAGGAAGCCTCGGCAAACCCGCCGTCGCGGAGTTCCGCTGCGCCCGAACCGATCACTGCCACAACCGTCCCGCTGTAGTCAGTGACGACAACCCGGTTGTTGCCGCTGTCAGCGATGAACAGTTGACCGGTCTGTTCATCTGCCAGGATCTTGCCGGGAAAACGCAGTGCGGAGCGTGGTCTGACCACTTCGCCTGTGCCGAAATCCAGGCTCGCCCGGACCAGGGTTCCCCGATGCTCGAATGTTGGAATCATTTCACTGATGACGCCATCAAACAGGTCATAAATTCCCTCGCCGGCGTGCCTGCCGACCACATTGCCTTCAGGGTCAATCAGTATGAAGCCCGGCCAGGCGTTCATGCCGTAGTCGGTCCAGATGTCAAACCCGGCGTCGTTCACTATGGGCTCTGCGCGACCGTAGCGTTGCGCGATCAGCCGGATGTTGTCCGTGATTGCCTCATTGCTGAATTTGGCGCTGTGCACGCCGATGACAACGAGTTCTTCGTCGTACTTCTCCTGCAGTGCCTTCAGATCGGGAATCACGTGCACGCAGTTTATGCAGCCATAGGTCCAGAAATCGAGAAGAACCACCCGCCCGCGCAGCTCTTCAAGTGTGAGCGGTTCACTCGTGTTGATCCAGTCAAGCCCCGGCGGGAATTCAACTGCCGGCGCCGTGCCGATGTAACGCGATTCCTGTGCGGCCGCAGGCAGCCACAGCAGCAGCAACAGGGGAAGCAGTCTTTTCATGACCGCATGATAGTGCAGCTCAGTGGCGGTCCGACGTCTCCTGCATGAGTCCGCTGAACTCTTCGACCACCCGGGGATCGAATTTACGGCCAGCCTGCTCCCGTATGTGGGCAAGTGCTCGCGCGGACGACCACGCCTTCCGGTAGGGCCGGTCGCTGGTCAGCGCGTCATAGACGTCGACCACTGCGAAAACCCGGGCAGCCATGGGGATGTCCTCACCCGAGAGGCCTTGCGGGTAGCCGCTGCCGTCCCAGTCCTCATGGTGTGAGTATGGAATGGCCAGGGCCGGCCGCAGGAACTCGATCGGCTGCAGCAGCTGCCGGGCATAGTTCGGATGCTGCTCCATGACCTTCCGTTCCTCGGCAGTCAGCCGCCCTGGTTTGAGCAGGATGCTGTCGGGTACGCCCATCTTGCCGATGTCATGCAGCAGCGCACCCCTGCGGATGTGCTCCAGCCGCTCATCTGATACGCCCATGCGCCTGACGAGCTCGAGGGTCAGCTCTGTGACTCTCTGACTGTGACCCTCGGTTTCCTCATCGCGCAGCTCCAGTGCCCGGGACCAGCCTTCAATTGTGGTGTCATACGCGCGGCGCAGTTCCAGGTTGGTTGCCTGCAGGTCTTTGTTGAGTTCCTGGATATTCCGTTCGGCCTCCACAATCTGGCTCACGTCGTAGCCGAGTGCCACCACGTAGGGCCGGGTGTTCATGATGAAACTGCGGGCACGGAACAGGTACGGAACGAGTGTTCCGTCAGCCCTTCTGAGCCGGATGGTGCCTTCACCCTGCCCTTCGTGACGGACCTGCTCGACCAGCCGCCTTACAAATGCCCGTTCTTCGGGGTTGACGAATTCGCGGACCGGCATCTGATCGAGCCGATCCTGCCCGTAACCGGTAGCCTCACCGATGGTGTCGTTGCCACGGAGTACCTTGTCATGCTCGTCCAGGACGATGAAGATCCCCGGCAGGCCGGCGATAATCGCATCGGAGAAATTCCGCTCATCCTGCAATTCGGATTCAATACCCCGCCGCTGCTCCATTTCGGCCACCAGCGCCCGTTCCCTGCTTTGTGAGAGTGCCAGCGCCGCGGATGTTGTGCGGCCGAAGCGGTCCAGAATCAGGCTCAGCACCACGAAGGCGATGGTGAACTGGCCCGCGGTCACGAGTTCGCCCGGAGACAGGCCGTCAGGATTGCCGGTGATGCCGGACTGCTGCAGCGCCAGACTGCCGAGGAAAACAATGACTGTGGCGGCGGCGTTAACGATTGTGTTGCGTCGGGTCAGTACCAGGCTTGACAGGGACAGCGGCACAAACAGCAGGGGCAGGAGCCCCGCGGCAGCTTCCAGCCCGTGTATCAGCAGCGGGCCCGCGACCGCCACGAAGAAGCAGGTGTTGACGATTGTGACTGCGACTGTGAACCAGCCCCGGAGGAGGTACCAGAAACCCGCCCCGGTGAGGAGAATGACAAACAGAAACGAGTACGGCGACTGGGGGCGTCCGAGAAATGGCTCCTCACTGAAGTAGAGAATGCCGGCAACAGCGGTGATGAGGACCAGAAGCCAGCCGATCAACCGTTTTTGTGCAGCCTGTGCATCAGCAGAGGCAAGCGCGCCTCTCTGTTCCATAGCCCCAGCTTACGCCCGCAGATTGTCTCCTGAGGGTACGTTCGCCTCAGTTGTACTGAGCACGGTGCAGGCTGCTGTATATTCCCGGATGAGCCAGAAGTTCCTCGTGCCGGCCCTGTTCAGCGATGCCGCTGCCGTCCACCACAACTATCCGGTCTGCGTCCCTGATCGTTGCCAGCCGGTGCGCGATGACCAGGGTGGTGCGTCCTTCGGCCAGCTCCAGAAGTGACTGCTGAATGGCCCGTTCCGTCTCAGTATCAAGCGCGGAGGTAGCCTCATCCAGGATCAGGATGGGCGGGTTCTTCAGGAACATCCGGGCGATGGCAAGGCGCTGCTTCTGACCGCCGGACAACTTCACACCCCGCTCGCCGATTACCGTGTCCAGTCCCTCGGGCAGGTTGGCCAGTACCTCCTCAAGGCGCGCCCGCCTTGCTGCATCCATGATTGCCGCATCCGATGCGGTCAGATCGCCGTAAGCGATGTTTTCGCGGATTGTCCCGCCGAAGAGGAATACGTCCTGCTGAACCACGCCGATTTGCTGCCGCAGGGAATGAAGAGTCAGGTCCCGGATGTCATGGCCGTCTATGGTGATGCGGCCGCCGGATACCTCGTAAAAGCGCGGCAAAAGCGCGATCAGGGTTGACTTGCCTGCACCGCTGGCGCCGACGAATGCGATGGTTTCGCCGGTCCTGATGTCGAGGCTGACGTCTTTCAGAACCGGCCGGTCGTCGCTGTACCCGAATGACACGTTCTCGAAGCGGATTTCGCCCCTCAGCGAGTCCACGGTAGTGGCACCCTCCCGGTCCGTTATCTCCGGTGGTGTGTCGAGCAGTTCCGTGAAGCGCCGGAAGCCCGCGATTCCCTTCGGGTAACTCTCCAGGACGGCATTCACCTTTTCAATCGGCCTGAAGAACACGTTGACCAGCAGCAGGAATCCGACAAACTCGCCGTTGCTCAGCTGGCCCTGCAGCACGAACCAGCTGCCAGCCACCATCACCACGAGCTGGGTCAGTCGCATGCTCAGGTAACTGTAACTGGTGCTCTTGGCCATGATTGCGTAGCCGGTCAGCTTGTGCCTGCGGTACTCCACGTTCTCGCGTGCAAACAGTGCCTTTTCGTGCTCCTGGTTGGCAAACGCCTGCACCACCCGGATACCGCCCACGTTTTCCTCGATGCGTGTGTTGAAGCGGGCCACGGTACGGAAAATCTCCCGCCAGGTCCGGGTGAAGGCCCCGCCGTAACGGCTGGTGAGCCAGATGACGAACGGCAGCACTGCCAGCGTTATCGTCGCCATTGTCGGGTGAGCCGCGAACATGAGCAGGAAGGCGCCGATCAGCGTCATCACGGCGATGAAGGCGTCCTCGGGACCGTGATGTGCGACCTCGCCGATTTCCTCGAGGTCCTTGGTCAGTCGCGCGACCAGCGTGCCCGTCTTCTCGTTGTCGAAGTAGCCGAATGACAGCGACTGCACGTGATCGAATGCTTCCTGGCGCATGTCAGTCTCTATGTTCACACCGAGCATGTGACCCCAGTAAGTGACCACGTAATTGAGAACTGCGTTCACCACGTACACGAGCAGCAGGCCGCCGGCCGCAGCCGTGATGACCGGCCAGTTGCCGGACGGCAGCAGCTGGTCCACGAACAGGGACACGAC
>CAZPLV010000076.1:1375-2741 GCA_964587295.1 uncultured bacterium | reverse complement strand
TTGCGGTGGGCAACCGTGCGGATGTCACTGAAGCGGTCCGGACTGCCCAGCTGCTCGAGCGTTTCGGCGTTGCCGACAGCCACGGCAAGCAGCAGCGGTCGTTCGGACTCATCAAGTCCGGCCACAGCCATTTCTGTCGCAAGTCCCAGTGCATTGTGATCAGGATGCACGCCGTGTCCGGGATAGAAGGTGATTACGACGCCCGGCTTGTGGCTGCGGATGACTTCGGTGAGAAGGCCTGCCACACGTGCGGGATCCTCAAATTCCACCGTCTTGTCCCGGAGACCGAGCATTTCGAAGCTGCAGCCCAGAATTTCACAGGCCGCCGCCAGTTCGCTTGCACGGATGTCGCGCATCGATTCACGGTTCGCTATCGGAGGTGACCCCATCCGGCGGCCGCCGTCACCGTAGGTTCCGCACAGGTAGTGCACCTTGCGCCCGGCGTCGCTGAACAGAGCCATGGTTCCGCCTGCGGCGAAACTCTCGTCATCCGGGTGGGGCAGTATCACCAGGAGGTCGCCGCTTGAAGCCGGATCAAGCTGTTCCATGCCGCTGATGAGTTCTGAGATGTCTTCAGGAAGCTGCAGCCAGTTCATGTCAATCACTCCCGGAACGGTGACAGGGAAAGCTGCAGCGCAACGGTCAGGTTGCCATCACGGTCGTGGCCGGCAAGCAGCAGTTCGTCCCGCTCGGTTAGTTCAAAGTCGGTCAGCCCTTCGGCATAAACCCAGCCCTGATCCAGCTTCAGGCCAACGCGATACGGCCCCAGGCCGAGAATCTGGCCGCGTTCGTAGCTGATGCGGGCATTTCGGATGAAGGCAATGACCGGAGGTCTTTTTTCCGGACCGAGCGCGGTGTATGAACCGGTGGTCGTCTCCAGATGCAGCCAGACCGGCACGTCCTTCCGTCGGTCAAGTTCCGCCTGCACCCTGCTCACGTCAATCTGCTGCACTTAAGGTTTCCTCCTGGGCCGCACGCAATTTTCGCGCGGCTCTGCGAACTGAATCCTACCAGCTCGCTCACTCAAACCACTGACGCCACAGCCCGCAATTGTGTCCGGACGGTGTTGACAGTCGTGAAGGGATGGAAAACTCCATCAGCTGGCCCGTCTCGGCAGACCAGGCTGGCCAGGGGCCCATGCCTGCGGTGCCGGCAGACACGAAAGCTGCCCACTGGCTACCCATTTCGTGCGACAGTCCGGCTTCCGGCTCCGTGAAACCGCCTTCAAAGCCGCCGGTGCCGAATACGAAACTGAGCTCGGTCGCGTGGCAGCTCCGGCCGCTGCACTGCAGAATCCGGCTGTCAAGTTCGAAACCCGGGGCATGGGTGAAGCTGTACACAAAGGCGGTACCGGAATCTGCAGCAG
>CAZPLV010000076.1:0-1275 GCA_964587295.1 uncultured bacterium | reverse complement strand
AGTTCCCGCAGGCAGCCCAGCTGGTCTGGCCGCAGCAGACAGCCGGTTGAGAGCATGAAAGCGTCGGCGGCGAGTGCGGCATCATCAGCTGTCTGGAAAGGAATTCCCAGCGGTGCGGATTGAATGATTGCCGCCCGGAAGAGCGGCTGGGACCGGGGCGAAGAGAGCAGGTGCAGCGCGACGCTCATGCCCCCGGCGCTTTCACCCGCGAGGGTCACCCTGGCGGGGTCACCGCCGAAGGCAGGCAGGTTCTGCTGCAGCCATTCGAGTGCAAGCAGCTGGTCACTGAAACCATAGTTTCCTGTGAGTTCCGTGGCTCCGGCCTGGGCCAGAAATCCCAATACACCGAGCCGGTAGTTGAGGCTGACTACGACAATGTTGTGCCTGGCCGCAAGGTACGAGCCGTCCTGCAGGTACCAGTCGTCGCCCAGCGGGGAGTCAGTGGCGGAGCCGTGCGTGAAGGCGCCACCATGCAGGTAAACCAGCACCGGCAGGGATTCTTCGCTGTGCGCACCGGGCGCCCAGACATTCAGGTAAAGGCAGTCCTCACTCAGCGGCGCCGGCAGCTCAGCATCGTCGACCCGGAACGGATCGGCGGCCTGGGGACAGGTGTTTCCCACGGAAGTCGCGGAGCGGACACCGTGCCAGGCAGTTACAGGCTGCGGGTCGGCAAAACGCAGCTCAGCCACCGGTGGCTGAGCGTATGGTACGCCCAGCCACGCGGAAACCTGCCAGCCTTCACGTTCAACAGTCAGACCGCAGAGGCCGCCAGCCGCTGTTTCGGCCAGTGGACCGTCACAGGCTGCGGCCGGACTGAAACCCAGCAGTACCAGCAGCCAGGCTGCCAGGCGCCGGTTCATCAGCCGGCATCGGCCGACAGGCGGTAGCCCAGGTACTCCGGATGCCAGAAGCGGTCACGTACGAACTGCACCATCGCGTGACGGTCCAGCTCATAGATTCCGAATTCTCCGGCCACTCCGTCCTCGACCGCGGCTGACATGACCCGGGCCGCAACCTCGATGCTCACTGCCTGCAGTTCGGAAACGGGCGGGTAGAGCCTGGCCGGGTGCTTCGCGGCAGTGTACTCAGCAAGCGCGTAGGCCGCAGCGAGAATCATGTTGTCCGTGACGCGCTGGGCGCGGCTCAGTACGCTGCCGAAGCCGATGCCGGGGAACACAAATGCATTGTTGCCCTGGGCGACAGGGTAAGTGGTTCCATTGAGTTCGACCGGATCAAACGGGCTGCCCGCTGCCACCAGGGCGCGGCCCCCGGTCC
>CAZPLV010000075.1:0-8491 GCA_964587295.1 uncultured bacterium | reverse complement strand
ATACGGCTGGAGCTGGACGGTGAGCGCGTACTGGCAACAGGTGTCGAACAGACGTAGCTGAGGCCAGTCCGGCTGTAGATTGGTTCATGGAAGAGAGAACAGTACAACTGGAGTCCGCCACACTCGGCGGCGGCTGCTTCTGGTGCACAGAAGCCGTGTTCAAGGATCTGAAAGGCGTACACGAGGTGCTGCCCGGTTACATGGGTGGCCACGTGGACAAGCCGACCTACGAGCAGGTGTGCACGGGCGAGACCGGGCATGCTGAAGTCATCCGGGTGGTGTATGACCCGGGGGTAATCAGCTACGGTCAGCTGCTGGGCGTGTTTTTTGCGACCCATGATCCCACCCAGCTGAACCGGCAGGGACATGACATCGGCACCCAGTACCGGTCAGTGATTTTCACCCGCAACGCCGATCAGGCGGCTGCGGCTGCGGCATTTGTCAGTCAGCTGCAGGCGGATGAGGTGTTCGATGCGCCGGTCGTGACTGTCATTGAGCCCGAGCAGGAGTTTTTCAGGGCAGAGGATTATCATCACGATTTTTACGCGCGCAACCCGGACCAGGGTTACTGTGCGGCGGTGATCACACCGAAGGTGAGCAGGTTCCGGCGGGAGTATGCCGATTTGCTGACCGGCTCAGCCTAAGTGGCGGGCATTCAATGAAAAGGTGGGAATTGCGGAGCTGTCCGCAATTCCCACCTGCTTTTGCTTATTGACGTGCGGCTGGTCAGGCTTCCTGTTCGGCCGTGACCTCAACCTCAAATGAAAGCTTGACGGTGTCGCTGACCATCACTCCGCCGGCTTCGAGGAGCTGGTTCCAGGTCAGGTTCCATTCCTTGCGGCTGATCTCGGTGCTGCCGGAAGCGGCTGCACGGGTCAGGCCGAACGGGTCAGTGATGGGATCGGCGCTTTCCGCATCGAAAGTGACGGAGCGGGTGATGCCGTTCATACTCAGGTCACCGGTGATGTCGAACTTGTTGCCGCCCTTGGACTCGATGGCGGTGCTGCGGAAGGTGAGGGCCGGGTTGCTGGCGGCATCGAAGAAATCCGGGCTGCGCAGGTGGTTGTCACGGTCGGCAACGCCGGTGTCGATGCTCTCGGTCGTGATGTTGACCTCGATGTTCACGGGGTTGTTGCTGTCGTCGGTTTCCACGAAGCCTTCGAACTCGCGGAAGCGGCCCCGGACGGTTGAGAAGCCCATGTGGCGCACGCTGAAGTCGATATGCGAGTGGGTCGTGTCAATGTTCCATTTCATGATTGCTGCTCCTAAATGTGTTTGGGATTGACTGCCGGAGGCAGCCGGGTGCCGGACGCCCGCAGGCACTTCCCGGTCAACTGCAATGACTATATGCCACAGTGCTATAAATTGTCAAGCGCTACAGCTACTGCACTACTCAGTCTGCTATAGTCAGGCCATGGAAACAAACTTCTGCCCCATCCATAACGCCATGGACCTGCTGCAGCAGAAGTGGAACCTGCACATAATCCGGGCTCTTCTTGAGGGTCCGCACGGTTTCAACGAACTTGCGCGCGCAGTCGGTGGCGTCAACGCGGCCACGCTTTCGAGCAGGCTGGACGACCTGGAACAAAGAGGACTGATCTCTCGGACCGTCGAGTCCGTAATGCCACCACGAACCCGCTACGAACTTACAACGGCCGGTCGCGAACTCAATGGTGTACTCGAATCAATAAGCAAATGGGCTGTGAAGCATCCCGAGGCACTGCATGACCGGGAGCCGGTCGCCGGCTGAGGCAGTCAGTTGCCCCGGTCACCGGGATTGCGGCGGATCCACCAGAGTATGCCGGCCCCGCTGCCGATGAGCAGGAGCGGGATCAGCCATGAGGGGGTCCGCCCACTCGGATCGTTCATGATCAGCGTAATCAGAATTGTGGCCATGGCCGGGTAGCGGGCCCAATGCTGGCCACCGCGTTCCTTCGGCAGCAGATAAAGCGTCGAGAACGTGGCTGCCAGGAAGAGCATGAACAGCGGCGCCGTCTGCCAGCTGGGGAACAGTACCCCGAGGATCACTATGAGCGTGACGCCGCTCATGACCCCACCGGGGATGAGCGCCCACCAGTTCCTCGGCTGCAGCGCGTACGTCAGCATGAAGGCGATGGCAATAAAGCCGGTTGCTGCCGCCCCTCCGAACGAACCGGTTGACGCTGTGGCATAAATGCCCACCATCACGTAAAGAACCAGCCGCTGCCAGAAGGACAGGCGGATGCTGCTGGCGGACCAGATCACGGCGCCGATGCCAAAAAGCAGCAGCAGCCAGATCAGTGAAGGCAGCTGCCGGAACAGTGGAATGCTGCCCAGCAACGCCAGGCCACCGGCCGCCACCAGCACGTAACCGAGCAGGCGTCCACGGTCGAGATTCACGCCGAAAACTCCCGGTCGTACCCGGCCAGCTGCTCGGGCAGTGGCAGGATCAGCTCAACGATTGTTCCCTCGCCCGCGCTGCTGGTGATGTCCAGCTGACCGCCCAAGGCTGCGGCCCGCTCCCGCATTGACTTCAGGCCAAGCTGACCGCTGTAGTCCAGATCCGGGTCAAAACCCTGACCGTCATCACGCACCACCAGCCGATAGCCGGCCGGGCTTGGCCCCAGACTGACCCAGACATTGCTGGCCTGGGCGTGCTTGACCACGTTGTGGGTCGCTTCCTGGGCAATCCGGTAAATGACCTGCTTGGTTGAGAGCGGCACGTCCGGTTCATCACCGAGTTCGCCGTGCGCGTTCAGTTCGTGCCGGGATTCCAGGGCGTCAAGCTGCTTGCGCATGGCGCCCGTCAGACCGTCACGCTGCAGCGCCTCGGGCCGGAGTTCAAAAATCAGTGCCCGCATCTCGGCAAGACCGGCCTGCGCAAGATTTTCGACATAGGCGAGTGCCTCGGTTGCCTTCTCCGGAGCGGAATCAATCTGTTTCTGGGCGGTATGTGCCCCGAGCAGGATTCCGTACAGCGCCTGCGACACCGAATCATGCAGCTCGCGTGCAAGATGCTGGCGTTCCTCGTAGGCCGCCTGCTCCTGCACCTGGTCGTAGAGGTTGTCGTTCTCAAGCGCAATCGCCACCTGATTCGCAAAAGCACTGGCAATGTTGCGGGCATCGGCATCGAAGCTGCTGTCACCATTGCGGAACAACACCAGCCGTCCCAGCTTCTTCTCGCGCACCACCAGGGGCAGGCTCAGGTCGTTGCCTTCGCGGCTGCCGTGGATGACCAGAGGCTTCAGGTTGCCGTGCCCATCAAGTTCCAGCACTGCTGAACCATCGTGGGGGACAGCTTCATTCAGGCGCTCAAGGATGGTGTCCAGCAGCGGATGCAGATCCAGGGTCAGTGCGGTCGAGTTGGACAGTTCCAGAAGCGCACGCAGCTCCACCGTCCGTTCATGCACCCGCTGCTCAGTCTGTTCAAGTGCATCGGCGTACCGCTGCTCGCTGGCCCTGAGTGCCTCGTTGGATTCCGTCAGTGCGCGCGTGCGTTCCGCCAGCCGTTCGGACATCAGGTTGAATGAACCGGCCAGCTCCCCGAGCTCACTTGAGGACGTGACCGGCAGCTTCACGCCCAGGTTGCCTTCCTGCAGTTCCGAGACGCCGCGGGCCAGCTGCTCGATCGGTTCGGTCAGCAGGTTGCGGGAAAAAATCGTGGCGGCAACGAGCGTGAACAGGAACACCGCCAGCAGATTGATGACCGTTCCCCGGATGATGGCGTCCAGGTCGCCTGAAGCCGTACCGTCAGGGTTGAGCAGACCCTGCTGCGCCAGGCTGAAACCCCGGGCAAGCAAGGCAATGGCCGCCCCGGCCAGCACGGCCACCACACCCAGGATGAGCGCGGTAAGCCGGGTTGACAGGCGACGCAGGAACGGTACTTGCCTCAGAAACTCACTCCAGTCCGACCAGGCCCTCGCGCAGGGCAAACAGCGCTGCCTGCGTGCGGCTCTTGAGGTCAAGCTTCGAGAGGATGCTGGACACGTGGGTCTTCACGGTCATTTCAGACACTCCTAGCTCCCCGGCAATCTCGCGGTTGGCCATGCCCCGGGCAAGGAGCCTGAGCGTGTCCGTCTCGCGTGCCGTGAGGGACTCGCGCATTTCCGGAGTCCGCACTTCACGCAGCAGCCGCTTGCGCGCCCGGGGGTCAAGTCGTACTTCTCCGCGTGACGCCGCCCGGATCGCCTCAAACAGTGTTTCCGGCCCGGTCTCCTTGAGCAGGTAACCCATGGCACCCGCTTCGACCGCGTCGATGACCAGACGGTCCTCCAGCACACTCGTCAGCGCCACGATTTCGATGTCAGGCTCGTGCTGCTTGATTGCCCGGATCGCATCGACCCCGTTCATGACCGGCATGAGCAGATCCATCAGCACGACGTCGGGCCGGAGCTTGCTGGCCTGCACCACCGCTTCCTCCCCGTTGGACGCTTCGCCGATGATCCTGAAATCGTCCTCGAGCGACAGGACCATCCTGAGACCCTGCCTGACCACGACGTGGTCGTCCACCAGAAGTACACGGATGGGTCCCCGGGTGGCTGTTGAGTCACTTTCCATAGGAGTACATGGTAAGTCAGGGCGCCAGCGTGCGTCCTCCCCCTTAAGGTGTACGCGTCATCTCATACCTTTTCATGAGGCGCACCACCCCCTCCCGGTCTTACAGTCGGTTCAGAGGCAAGCAAACTGCCTGCGGACCTCAAGGCCGCAGTTGAGCTCAGGGAGACTGAAACGTGAAGAACAACGGACAGACAACAAAGAACAGTGGATCAGGTTCCACTTTCGGCCTGCTCCTCATCGGACTGGGCGGCCTGCTGCTGCTCTCCAACATGGGGATAATCGCCGGAACAGGCGGCATAATCGGGCTGGTGATTCTGGGTGGCCTGGGTGCCTGGCTGCTCAACCAGTACTACACCGGCCGCCGGCAGCTGTGGCTGCTCATAGGCGGCTTCACAATGCTTGGTGCCGCTGCCGCCACCGTCACGGGCCAGTATGCCGGAGCCTGGTTCCTGGGCATAACCGGTTTCGGCTTCCTGACAGTCTGGCGCGAATCCGAAAGGCGCTGGTGGGCAGTCATTCCCGCCGGCACGATGCTGACCCTGGCCGCCGTGGTGACAGCCGAGCACAACGCCCGCTGGCTTGACAGCAACATCGTCTTCTTCGCCGGCATGGCCCTGACTTTCCTGTGGCTCTACGTGCTGCCCCGCCATGCGCAGTCATGGGCACTGTTCCCGGCTGCGGCGTCCGCTGCGGTTGCCCTGCTCGTCTGGGGCTCCAGCGGCAGCTGGCTGCTGCCCCTGCTGCTGATCGGTGCGGGTCTCTACATGGTGCGGGGCAATGGCAGCTTCATCAATATCGGCAACTCAAACGGTTACGGCCGCACTTACCGCAAGCCGCAGCAGCCGCCCCGCGATCCCGCCGGACCTGCTTCCGGACAGCCGGCTGAGGAGACCGAAACCGTACGGGAAGTGCCGCGCATTCCGGATCAGCTGACCGGCACGGGCCCTGATATTCCCGAGGGCTGGGCCGACGAGCGTCGCGAAGGAAACTGAGCGCGCCGTCCGGTCCGGTTGCCCCGGCAGTTGAAGTCAGACCCCAGGATGTTGTAGAGTCAAAAGGCTGTAAGCTCGCCGGGGCTACGACCGGCGTCACAATTGACCGGGGTTTAGAAGCCCGCAGCCCAGCCAGCCAGGAGATTGACGATGAAGTACAACAAAGGCGCCATCATGCGCTCGATCGAACAGCCGAACATTCGTGATGACATCCCGGAATTTGATACGGGTGACACCGTACGCGTCGACTACCGCGTAGTCGAAGGCACCCGGTCCCGTATCCAGGGATTCGAAGGTGTGGTCATCGCACGCAAGAACGGTAAGGGCTCCAACAGCACCATCACCGTTCGCAAGGTCTCATCGGGTGAAGGCGTGGAGCGTATCTTCCCCGTCAACTCACCTCTGATCAGTCAGATTGAGGTTGTGCGCCGTGGCCGTACCCGCCGTGCCAAGCTGTACTACCTGCGTGACCTCCGTGGCCGTGCTGCCCGCCTCAAGACCGACATTGGTCGTCAGGAGCATGACCGCGCCGTTGCCAAGGCCGCCCGCGACGCACGTCGTGAGGAACAGGCCAGTGCAGAAGCCGCTGCCAGCAGCAACGACGCAGCAGCCGAGTAAGGCTGTCCACTTCAGGATATCGGGTCCGGGACCAGCAGGTTCCGGACCTTTTTTCATGGCCACACGCCGCCAGGATACAAGCGGTTGGTCACACGCGAACAGGAAAGCAGGCACAGGTGAGTCGACAGGTAATCGAGGCGGAGGAAATCCGCAAGCAGTACGGACAGGGAGAGGCCCGCTTCCATGCATTGAAGGGCGTGAGCCTCAGCATCGGCCAGGGTGAATCAGTGGCCATCACCGGCAAGAGCGGTTCCGGCAAATCAACCCTCATGCACCTGCTGGCCCTGCTCGACAGCCCGGACTCAGGCCGCATCAGCATTGCAGGCACCGACACGACCGATCTGCCCGACCGGAAGATCAATCAGCTGCGCAACGCGACGTTCGGTTTCGTGTTCCAGCAGTTCTTCATGATTCCGACAGCCACCGTCCTGGACAATGTGGTGCTGCCACTGCAGATTGCCGGCATGCCCGCGCGGCAGCGGCGTGAACGGGGCATGGCGGTGCTTGAGCAGGTCGAAATGGCCGACAAGGCAGGAAATCGCGCCACGGCACTGTCCGGCGGCCAGAAGCAACGGGCAGTGATCGCCCGGGCGCTCGCCAGCCAGCCTGAAGTGGTGTTCGCGGATGAACCGACCGGCAACCTCGACAGCACAACCGGCGCCGTGATCGAGGACCTGCTGTTCTCACTCAACCAGGAGCAGGGAATCACCCTGGTGATGGTCACCCACGACGAGGAACTCGCCAGCCGCTGCGGCCGGCAGATCCAGTTGGTTGACGGCCAGATCGCGAACGGAGGAGCGCAGTGAGTTTCCTCGAGACGATCAGTACCGCCATAAGCAATACCTTCCGCAACCGGCTCAGGGCCGTGCTCACGATCCTGGCCATATTCGTTGGCGCCTTCACCCTGACGATCACCAACGGCATAGGCACCGGCGTATCGAACTACATAAGCACTCAGGTCAGCTCCATGGGTGCTGACGACGTGATGTTCATAAGCATGGCCAGTCTGTCAGAAGGACCGTTCCCGGGCGCCGGCGAAGGCCCCGTCGAATACGATCCCGACCGCACGGTCATGAGCGCCATGGGCGGCATGCAGCTCGAGGCAATGACCTCCGCCGACATCGAGCAGATTGAAGCCATCGACGGCGTGCTGGAAGTCGAGGCCATGAAGATGGTCACGGTCGACTACATCCGCCATGCCGACGGCACCCGCTACGAACTGCTGGTGAACGCCTCAGCTCCGGGCGCAAACCTCGACCTGCTCGCCGGTACGACATTCACAGCCGGAACCGGGGAACGCGAGATTCTGCTCCCCGGTAGCTTCGTGCAAGCACTCGGCTTCAGCAGCCCGGCCGAGGCAGTCGGCCAGGAAGTTGCGCTGGGCGTGTCCGGTGTGCTCGGCAGCCAGTCCGAAGTGACCGCCACGGTCATCGGCGTCCAGGAACAGACACTGTTCGAATTCGGCGCAATGATCAACCCGGCACTCACCGACGCCCTTTACGAGGAAATGACCAGTGGTCTGCCGCCGGCACTGACGGACATGGTGCTGGGCGTGACCGCCTGGTTCGACCCGGCACTCGGCCCGGCCCACGTGGCGCAAATCAAGTCCGAACTGAGCGAACAGGGCTACCTCGGGCAGACTGTCGCAGACCAGCTGGGCCAGATCCAGACGGTAATCACCGCCATCACGGGCGTGCTGAGCGCCTTCGCAGTGATCGCCCTCATTGCCGCCGGATTCGGCATCATCAACACGCTCTACATGAGCGTTCAGGAACGCACCCGCGAAATCGGCCTGATGAAGGCACTCGGAATGGGCGCCGGCTCCATCTTCGCGCTGTTCTCAGCGGAAGCGGCCTTCATCGGCTTTCTAGGCAGCGCCATCGGCTCCGCAGCCGCCATCGGCCTGGGCGTGGGAGTCAGCAACTGGCTGGCTGCCGGACCCCTGAGCGACCTGCCCGGCTTCAGGGTGATTGCCTTCGACCCACTGTCAGTCCTCCTCGTGATCGTGATCGTCATGGTGCTTGCCTTCCTGGCCGGCACCCTGCCCGCAGCCCGCGCCGCGCGGCTCGATCCGATTGATGCTTTGCGCTACGAATAGCGGGTTGTGGTTATGCCCGGATTTCGCTCCTTCGTACGCTCGGCCGGGCATAACCACAACCCTTCGCTGGTTTCGAATTGAGGCGAGGGACTGGGAGGGGCAGATGTGCTCCCGGCGCTGGCTTTCGCCTTGCAGACCCTTGGGCTTCGGTTTGTAACCAGTAAAGGGGGTTGGGGGGGGGGGGGTGGTGGGCGTGGCGGCGGCGCAGGGGGCGCCCCCCCCACCCCCCCCCGGGGGGGTGGTGTGG
>CAZPLV010000074.1:0-8628 GCA_964587295.1 uncultured bacterium | reverse complement strand
CTTTGCGAGGTTGACCATGACTTCCAGAACCTCACCGATCACTTCCGGGTCAAGCGCACTGGTCGGCTCGTCGAACAGCATCACCTTTGGTCCCATGGTCAGTGCCCTGGCGATGGCGACACGCTGCTGCTGGCCTCCGGAGAGCTGACCTGGGTACTTGTTGGCCTGCTCAGGCACCTTCACGCGCTCAAGGTAGTACATCGCCTTTTCGATCGCTTCGCTGCGGCGCATTTTGCGGACGCGTACCGGCGCAAGGATGATGTTCTCCAGAACCGTGAGGTGGGGGAACAGGTTGAACGACTGGAACACCATGCCGGTTTCGCGCCGGACAAGGTCGATGTTCTTGACGTCATCGGTCAGGGGCGTGCCGTCAACAACGATGCGGCCCTCCTGATGCTCCTCCAGGGCGTTGATCGTCCGGATGAGCGTGGATTTGCCGGAACCGGACGGCCCGATGACGACCACCACCTCACCCTGGTTGACAGACAGGTTGATGTCCTTCAGGGCGTGAAACTTGCCGAACCACTTGTTCAGTCCGGTAATCTCGATGATCTTCTCGCCACCTTCGGGCGCGTGGGCGGCGACGTTGCGCCCGCCGTTTGCAACAGCTTCAGTCATGGCTTTCTCCTCCATGGTCAGGGTTGGTCAGATTGATATGCAGGTTAACCGGATTCATCTCAGCGCTCACCCACGCCCAGCTGCTTTTCCAGCTGGCGACTGGCGACCGACATGCGCCAGGCGAAGAAGAAGTAGATGAGGGTCATGAACAGTGACATCTCCATGTAGACGCCCCCGGCTATCTGCAGTGAAGCGGTCTGGTTGGGGATGATACGCCGGCCGATCTCGAAGAAATCGAACAGGCCCACGATGAACACCAGCGAGGTGTCCTTGAACAGGCCGATTGCCTGTCCGACAATTGCGGGCAGTACCGCGCGCAGCGCCTGGGGCAGGACGATGACTGACATGGTCTGCCAGCCGCTGAGCCCAAGGGCACGTGCGGCTTCGTTCTGTCCCTTCGGAACTGCCTGCAGGCCTCCTCGGACGTTCTCGGCCATGTAGGCGGCAGAGAACATCGTGATGGCAACGAAACCGCGAACGAGCGGGTCAATCGCGTCGGGGCCCACGTTGAACACGAGCGGGACCATGAGCGAGGCAATGAACAGCCAGGTGATGAGCGGCGCACCGCGGACAATCTCGATAAAGGCTATACAGACGTACTTGATGGCCGGGAGCTGACTCCGCCGTCCCAGCGCAAGGGCCACGCCGAGGGGGAAACTCATCACGATGCCGACAACTGCCAGCACCAGGGTAAGCATGAAGCCGCCCCAGAGGCGGGTGCCGACCATCTGAAGCGGACCTTCCGACCAGACGCCGTAGAGGAGCACGACAGTGGCGGGAATGGAAGCACCCCAGAACCAGGGCAGATGCCGGGTGACAGCCGGAAAGCTCTGCCCTGCGAAATAAGCGATCAGACCGGCAGAACTTGCGCCCAGCCAGAGCCAGCGGACGCTCTCCCAGTTGAAAAGCGCGACCAGGGTCGCCAGCCAGGCTATGCCGGCCATGCTCCAGTAAAAACCGCGGATGATATTGCCGTTGGCCGAACCACGCGTGGCCCCGGCACCGAGCCCGAGCAGCACGAGCAGAATGCCAGCAACCGTGAGCGGGCGCCAGAGCAGGTCAGGCGGGTAGCGGTAGACGAACAGGAGACGCATGTTCTCCCACAGTGGTCCCCAGGAGGCGCTGACAAGAATCCAGTGGATCAGACCGTAACCGGCCCAGATGACCACTGCGCCCAGCAGGACTGAGACAATCGAGTCGGCGACGTTGGCGAAAAGGTTGCGGCGCATCCAGGCGACCGGGCCTGTACTGCTGACGGGTGGTTCTCTTGCAGGAATCATCACAGTGGCTTTACCTCTCCACCAGGGTCATTCGCGCGTTCACGATATTCAGCACAAACGCGAATACGAGGCTGATAACTACATAGGCAACAATCAGCATCAGAGTGACCGGCACGCTGGCACCCGTCTGGTTGGCAACGATGACGCTGATCGCGAACAGTTCGCCGTATGCGGCCAGTGGCGCTAGCGACGAGTTCTTGGTCAGGTTCAGATACTGGCTGATCATCGGCGGCAGGATCACGCGCAGTGCCTGCGGGAACACGACCAGATTGAAGATGTGGCCGGGCTTGAGGCCAAGTGCCCTTGCAGCTTCAGTCTGCCCTTTCGGCACTGCCTGGATTCCGGCACGGACGATTTCGGCCATGAAGGCGGCAGTGTAGACGACAAGGGCGAACAGCATTGCCAGATAGCTGGTGGTGAGCCTGATGCCCCCGTCATAGGTGGCGACAGCCACGTTTGGCCGGCTGTAAACCAGCGGTCCTGCCTCACCGATGGTGTAGCTTGATTCGAGGGTCACTTCTTCCGTACTGACCGTGGGCAGCCCGAACAGGCCGCCGGGTCTTGCGCCTGCAGGTGCTTCCGGCTCGGCTGCTTCTTCGCCACCTATCGGCTCGAAGCGTGGCAGCCTAACCTGGCCTTCACGGTCAGCAACCACGTAGCGCTCGAAGCCAATCACTTCAAGGTTGAGTCTGACGCCGCTGAAACCCCGACTGGTCTCGGGATTGATTTCCTCGCCCTCATCCCATTCGCCGTTTCCGTCCAGGTCCTCGTAAATGAGACCGCGGCTGGGGAACTGGGTGAAGTGGATGCTGAACCGTTCCGCATCAGCTTCGTTGACAAAGGCGACAGTGGCTTCTTCGAACTCGGCTTCATTGATAAGCGGGAAGCGGAACGAGGAGTTGACGTGACGGCGTGATTCGAACACGTTGGTGGTCGTGCCTTCCAGGCGGCCTTCCTCAATGCGCACGGTGACAGGCAGGTAGGGCATCTCCCTGTCAGCGGCATCGAAGCGGCCGTTCTCATTCAGGTCGATATAGGCGTTACCGCGGCCGCGGTCAGCCACGAAGTCAAAGTCAATATTGTCCGGCACGGTGGTGCGTGCGCTCACCACGAAAAAGCCGACAGTCACGATCGCCACGAACGCAACGAGCGCCAGTGGCCAGGCCCGTCCGGGCCGGTCCGCCCTGATGATTGCCCGGCGTCTGATCCACCACATGACCAGTGCGAACACCAGTGCTCCCAGCAGCCAGGGAAGCCACGCCCCGAAGCTGTACGAAGGGAACACCCAGGGGAGTGCGATGCCGATATTGCTTATCAGCACGCCTCCGGGCAGGGACAGCGGATTCGAGGAAAGTGGTGGGACGACCGTAAGCACTGCCGTGTACCAGAAGATTATCTGCACTGCCAGTGGCGTGTTCCGGAGCAGCTCAACGTAACCGGTGGCTACCCGCTGGGCCAGCCAGTTGCCTGATACGCGCATTACACCGACCACGACACCGAGTATGGTCGCCAGAACCACACCGACAACCGCGACCCGCAGCGTATTGAGCAGGCCGATAAGCATCGCTTTCCAGTACGGATCCTGCGGCGAATAGCGGATTGGCGTTTCTGCGATAGGGATGCCGGCACGGGCACCCAGGAAGTCAAAATTTGCCGGGATGTTGGTGCGGGACAGAGCCGAGGTCACGTTGTTGTAAACCCCTGCAGCTATGAGGATGACTGCCACCAGGAACAGGATCTGCAGAAGGATTCCGATGTACCTGACGTTTCGCCAGACCGGAATTCGTGTCTCCTGCTCAGCGCCGACGCCTGGGGCGCTCATCGCTCAATTACTCCTGTTCCGGCTGCGCCGGTCGAATGTACCACTGTTACCCCTCTCTGCCGGCCGGCGCCGGTACTTCCGGTAACTGCACTCAGAAAATAGTTGCTGCCTGCCACCTGAATTGGGCGGGTGGGGCTCCCGATAGATGGAAACCCCACCCAGATTGCTTCAGTTCAGCGGTTGCCTAACGGAAGGGCATACCGAAGATGAGGCCACCGTTGTACCACTGCTCGTTCAGTCCGCGCGGGATGTCGAACGGAGTCGAGGCACCGAGGTTGCGCTCGTATATCTCGCCGTAGTTACCGACCTGGGCGATCACCTGGTACATTGCATCGGCCTCGAGGCCGAGTTCAGTGATGGCCTGGCCTTCCACGCCGAGCATGCGGCGGATGTCCGGGTTGATGGTGGAGTCACGGACCTCAGCCACGTTGTCCTGGGTCAGACCGAACTCCTCAGCGTTGAAGGTGGCGAAGATAACCCACTTGACGACGTCGTACCACTGGTCATCACCGTGGCGGACTGACGGCCCGAGGGGCTCCTTGGAGATGGTGTCAGCCATGATGCGGTGGGCGTCGGGCGACTGCAGCGTCTGCTGACGGCTGACGAGACCGGACTTGTCCGTGGTGTAGGCCTCGCACACGCCAGACTCGTAGGCGGCAACGGCCTGGTCGGCGGTCTCGAAGATGACCGGGGTGTACTGCACGTTGAGTGCTGCGAGCGTGTCCGCGAGGTTGAGCTCCGTGGTGGTGCCCGACTGCACGCAGATGCTGCGGCCTTCAAAGTCAGTCAGCTGGTCAATGCCAGAGTCGGCGTAAACCATGAAGCCCTGGCCGTCGTAGAAGGTGATGGGAGTGAAGTTTGCGCCCCAGACGGTGTCACGGTTGCTGGTCCAGGTCGTGTTACGGATCAGGACATCAACTTCACCGGTCTGCAGGGCGATCGGACGCTCCTGGGCAGTTACCGGACGGAAGTCAACGGCTTCGGAATCGCCGAGCACGGCTGCGGCAATAGCGCGGCACATGTCAACGTCAAAACCGGTGAAGCTGCCGTCGGATTCAACGTTGCCGAAGCCCGGAACCTGGTTGTTGACTCCGCATACCAGCGCACCGCGCTCCTTGATTTCGTCCAGCAGACTGCCTTGCGCAAATGCAAAGCCTCCTGCCATGGTCGCTGCAGCTACAGAAATTGCTACGAGTCTCTTCATTGGTGAATGACCACCCTTCCCTATCTTGATTTTCGGCTGTGCCGTTCGCACTATATACCTGCAAACGCAACCTTGTAAAGCAGGACACAATTGCCATAAGGATGCAGGCAACTGTGATCAGTTGCCTGCTGTTTCGGTAACCATGTTGCTAACCGCACCCTTCACACTGCAGTTAGTCAGGTCAGTTAGTATTTTTTGCGGGTAACGCTCTGGCAGCGTTTTCTATGGCTGCACGAATTGCATTCCTGACGGCATAATCGACAATCGTCGTGCCTGTCCGGCCGACCCGGAGATTGGTCATAACGTTCGCGATGTCCACAGAAACATTTCCCTGACTGACCTCGCTCACGCCACGGCCCAGTGCCATGATTTCCGCCGTGTTGGTGTCAACGAAGCGGATCTCCACAGAAACCCGCGCGGTCACGGTCTCGGCCGAGCCGCCGAAAATGCCCAGAACCGTTCCTCCGCCACCGGTGGTCTGGATGCCGAATTCCGATACGCTGCCGAGAACGAGCAACTCGGCACCTTCAATCCGGCCCAGCTCCGCGGCTGTCTCCGGATTGATGCGGCCTGAGGCGGCAAGGTCCTGTTCAAAGAGGACCCGGTCAATCTCAGCGCGTTCCGTTATGCGGAACTGCTGGCTTTCGAACGCCTCGGCAATGAATATGTCGGCCACACCGCTGCCGAGTTCACGGTAAAACTCGTCGCCTTCGGTGCTCAGATCAACCCGCCCTATGCTTACGGTGCCGGCGCCGACGCTGAAACTGGGTACGGCAATAACGTAGCGCTCCTCGCGCGGTACCGCGGCGAGACCGAATTCCTGAAGGTGGGCAGCGGTATCCTCAACCTCAACCGCAGGCGCGCAGGCCACAAGCAGAAGAAGCAGGGCAAAGACAGCAGAGAATACTGGTTTCATTCAGCCAATATAGCGCGGGACGCGCCGGCAGATTCTGTCGAATGCTGCACCGGCGCGTCCCGGAACATCTGAAGTGACTGTCAGCCGCTCAGGCTGCTGTCTGCCTTGCCTCCTGGGCGGCTTCCTCGTTGCGCACGAGCTTGGCCTTGATCTTCTTGAGGGTCGTGACTTCCTCCAGCGCCCGCTGGTCGAGGACATTGCGGATGTCACGGATCTCCCACTGCACGCCGGGAATCACGAGCTGCTCGAGTGCGTTCACACGGCGGCTGGTTTTCTTGATTTCCTCACCGATCCGGCGAAGGCGCGTCTCGGTTGCCGCAACCTGCACCAGGGCCTCTGTCAGGCGCCGGAACTGCTCTGCGGCAGCGAGTGTCTGCGTGCCTGCTTCGACGGGCGAGAACGGAAGCTCATGGCTGAACTCCGGAGGCTGCACCCGTGGAACCTTGACGCCGAACAGGTTGTCGACCGATATGTCGACCTCAAGCTCCTGCGCGGAGGCAAGGCTCAGGCTGCGTACGGCCTCAGGGCCGTCCCAGGCGTTGGCCAGGAACAGGCTGAAATAGGCATCGCGGCCGACGGCCTCAAGGGCCCGGCGCGCAGCCAGGGACTCCTTGACGAGCGCAAAGAACTCCCCGATGAGGGCGTCCCGCTTCCGCTTGAGCAGATCGGCGCCGCGCTGGGCGAGCCTGAGCTGATCACGCCGCTGCAGCAGGTTGGATCTGGTTGGCGCTACTGCTTCTGCCACTGCTGCCTCCTCTAGACACGCTGGCCGCGGCCAGCGCCCCACATATCGTCCATCTTGGCGCCGTAGTACTTGTCGATCTGGTCATTCGACAGACGCGTCAGCTCGCTGCGGGGCAACTCGGAGAGAAGTGCCCAGGCAATCTCAAGGGACTCCTCGATGGAACGGTCGGTGCTGCCCTGGTTGATGAAATTGCTCTCGAACTGCTCCGCGAACTTCAGGTACAGCTTGTCGTTCTCGGACAGGGCGTCCTCACCGGTGATTGCCACCAGACGGCGCAGGTCAAGTCCGTTGGCGTAGGCGGCCTGCACCTGGTCAGCAACGTTCTTGTGATCCTTACGGGTCTTGCCGTCGCCGATACCGTTACCCATCAGCCGGCTGAGGCTGGGGCCCGGGTTGATCGGCGGGTAAATGCCCTTGTTGTGCAGGTCACGGGCCAGGTAAATCTGGCCTTCCGTGATGTAGCCCGTAAGGTCGGGGATCGGGTGCGTCACGTCGTCGTCAGGCATCGACAGGATCGGCAGCTGGGTAACGGAACCCTTGAGGCCCGTCACCACGCCTGCGCGCTCGTAGATGCTCGCAAGGTCGGTGTACATGTAACCCGGGTAGCCACGGCGGCCGGGGATTTCTTCACGTGCTCCACCGATTTCGCGCAGTGCCTCGCAGTAGTTGGTCATGTCAGTCAGGATGACCAGTACGTGGTAGTCATGCTCGAAAGCCAGGTACTCCGCGGCGGTAAGGGCCATCTTCGGGGTCAGGAGGCGCTCGACTGCGGGGTCGTCTGCCTTGTTCAGGAACAGTACCGAACGTGCCAGTGCACCGGTGCGTTCGAACTCCTGGGTGAAGAAGGTCAGCTCACGCTGGGTGACACCCATCGCAGCAAAGACCACGGCGAATTCGCTACCTTCACCGATCACCTTGGCCTGGCGCGCAATCTGCGCAGCCAGTTCGTTGGCCGGGAGGCCGGAACCGGAAAAAATCGGCAGCTTCTGGCCGCGGACCAGGCTGATGTTGGTGTCGATGGTTGAGATGCCGGTCTGGATGAATTCCTGTGGCATCTGACGGGCGACCGGGTTGATCGGAGCGCCGCCGATGGGGATGCGCTTCTCGGCCAGAACTTCGGGCAGACCGTCGATCGGGTTACCGATGCCGTCAAAACGGCGGCCAATCATGTCCTTGGCAACGCCAAGGCGGGCAACGGATTCCACCAGGTTGACCGTGGTGGTGGAAAGGTCGATACCTGAAGTCTCCTCAAAGACCTGCAGGACCGTGTGGGTCTTGGAGACCTCGATGACCTGGCCACCGCGTTCACGGCCCTGGCCGTCCTTGATCCGGACAATTGCGTTGTAGGCAAGGTCCGGCGAGTTTTCAAGGAACAGCAGCGGTCCCGAAACATAACTGACCTGGCTGTATTCCTTCTTAAGCAAGCTCTCGCTCATCATTCTCCTTCTGTGGCTTGACGTGCAAGCTCAGGCAGCCACTGCCAGGCCCTGGTCGAGCTGACTGATGGTGTCGGCCTTGTAAGCCTCGAACTCGTCTTCGGGCACGTAACGTGCGCGGTTGACCTTCTCGATCACCGGGTTGCCGAGGATGTCGTCAACGGTCGCGCCGGCACTGAGTGCGTCGGAAGCAACGTCGTTGAGCTTCATGATCATCTGCAGCATGCCGTAGGCCTTGCTCATGGAGCAGGAGGCGTCGACAGGGTCGAAACCGTTCTGCTGCAGGAAGTCCTGACGGATGATCCGGCCGACTTCGATCACCAGACGCTCGTTGTCCTGCAGTGCGTCCGGACCGACCAGCTGGACGACTTCCTGCAGATCGCCTTCGCGCTGCAGCATGTCGACCGCACGGTTGACCAGTTCCGGGTAATCCTGCGCCACGTTCTCGCGGTACCACTCTTCAAGAATGGGTGTGAACAGCGAGTAGGAGCGGCCCCAGTTGATGGCCGGGAAGTGACGGCGGCGCGCCAGTGAGGCATCCAGCGCCCAGAAGCAGCCGGTAATGCGCAGCGTCGCCTGGGTGACGGGTTCCGAGAAGTCACCGCCG
>CAZPLV010000073.1:0-8669 GCA_964587295.1 uncultured bacterium | reverse complement strand
TCTCGCTCTTGGATTTGAACTGGGTCATGCGGTAGAGCCAGCCGAGCGGCGTGACGCAGTTCAGCAGCCAGGTGAGCTCGGTGTGCTCAGGCACGTGCGACTGCACGAAAATCACGCTCTTGTCGGGGTCGATGCCCGCAGCCAGGTAAATGGCGGCCAGCGCACGGCTGCGCTGCCGCAGCTGCTGCGGGTCGACATCCTCGGGGATAGTCAGGGCGTGCAGGTCGACGATGCAGAAGATGTTCTCGCGTTCGTCCTGCCCTTCCACCCACTGCTTCAGGGCACCAAGGTAATTGCCCAGATGGAGGCTGCCGGTCGGCTGCACTCCGGAGAAGACACGGGGCCTTGTGGCTGACGTATTTGCTGTTGGTTCACTGGCCTGCATGCGGCCAATCTTAACCTAGTGGGGAACGGTATTTCCGACCCAGCTGAGCGGATTGGTGCCCCGGTTGTCCAGGCGCATCTCCCAGTGCAGGTGCGGTCCGGTTGACAGTCCGGTCGTGCCCACTTCGCCGATCAGTTCGCCGCGCTCAACTGACGATCCTTCGCTGACGTGAACCCGGTGCAGGTGCAGGTAGTAGCTCATCAGTCCGGCACCGTGATCAATGATCACCAGTCCGCCCTTGATCGGGTAGGCCGGGAACTCGGCAGCAATCAGGACGTGCCCTGAGTTGGTGGCCACAACCGGCGTGCCCTGCGGCAGCGCCATGTCGGTGCCTTCATGGAATGAAACGCGGCCTCCCGGTGCGTAACGGCGCGGGTCACCGTAGACGCTGGTGGGGCGGCTCCCCTCGACCGGCAGCAGGAACGGCTCCTCCCACAGCGGCCCGGGCAGCGGTGCGGACCAGACACGCTCGATCATGGCCGCCTCGGTCTGGCGCGCATCGTCAGTCGACAGGCTGAGTACTGAGGCGGGAATTGACAGCTCCTCCACCGGCCTCGGATCGGGCTGCACGACCACCTGGGAGAAGAAGTCATGGACCGTGCCATCAGCGGCGGCGGCACTGACGTGCAGCGGCCATGTGCCACCCTCGCTGCCCAGCGGCGCGACAGCAAAGGCAGCCAGTCCGCCGGCCAGGGAATGCACGGTCAGCTGCTCTCCATTGAGCGTCACAGTCACCGGCCCGCCGAGCCAGCTGAGGATGCTGATGCCGATCGGGTCTCCGGCTGTCACCCGGTCGGGGTGGGTCACCTGCAGCGGCACGTCCTGCGCTGCGGCCACTGCGGCAGCGAGCAGCAGCGCCGTCACCAGCAGCTGCCTGAACCTCATGAGGTCTGGCTTGTGATGAAGGGAATGTTGCGGTAACGGTGGGCAACGTCGAGCCCGTAACCGTAAATGTAGGCGTCCTCAATCTCGAAGCCCAGGTAATGCACCGGCACCTCGACCTGGCGCCTCGAGGGCTTGGAGAGGAGCGAGACAACCTTGACCGATTCCGGTCCGTGCCCCTCCAGATAATGCAGCAGGTAACGCATGGTCAGACCCGTATCGACGATGTCCTCGACCAGCAGGACATGGCGTCCGTTCAGGCTGTGCGTCAGGTCCTTCACCAGTCGGACCTCGCCGGTTGAGGTCTTGCCCTCGCCGTAGCTGGACACGGCCAGGAAATCAGTGGTCAGGGGCAGGTCGATGGCCCGCACCAGGTCGGCCATGAAGATGAACGCGCCGTTCAGCACGCAGATGAGGTGCAGGTCCTTGCCCTCATACTCGTCGCGGATTTCGGCTCCAAGCTCCCGGACGCGCGCGGCAATCTGCTCAGCGCTGATCCGTACAGAACCGCCGCCGTCGACAAAAATCGATTCACTCATGGACTGATCCCCCGTCTCTCAATAACATGCACCCGGAAGTATAACCGGCCTGTTTCAGCGTTTGAGCCGGTCAATCTCCTCACCGGACAACCGGCGCCACTGCCCGGGCTGCAGCTCACCGAGCCGCAGCTGGTCGATACGCAGCCGCAGCAGCCGGTCCACGTCGTAGCCGACCGCCTTCATCATCTGGCGCACCTGACGCTTGCGGCCCTCGCGCAGCACCAGGCGCGCCCCGCCCGGTGCGTGTGCGGCCTTTACGGCAACAGCCGGTCCGTCCTCGAGCTCCACACCTTCAGTGAGCCGCTCAAGCGCCCGCTTCGAGACGGCACCCTCACTGCACCAGACGCGGTATTCCTTCTCCTTGCCGTAGCGCGGATGGGTCAGTTTCAGCGTCAGGTCACCGTCGTTGGTGAGCAGCAGCAGTCCTTCGGAATCAAGGTCAAGCCGGCCGACAGGATGCAGACCTGCGGCGGGTGGCACGAGGTCCAGGACGGTCTTGCGTCCCCGGTTGTCACTCGCTGCCGACAGAACCCCGGCGGGCTTGTGAAGCAGCAGTGTGACGCTTGCGTGGTTGCGGGCGAGCAGCTGACCGTCGACACGCACCTCATCCCGGGGCAGGGCACGTTCGCCGAGTTCGGCACGTTTGCCGTTCACACTCACGCGGCCGGCCCGGATCAGTTCTTCGGCCTTGCGGCGGCTGGCGATGCCCGCCGCTGCGATTATTTTCTGGAGTCGTTCACCTTGCACCCTGCAACTGTAGCGCAGCTGCGGGCTGTTACTCTGCTGCCATGGTGCGAAGCCTGATCGTATGCCTGACGGCCTGCCTGTTCTCCGGAACTGCGCTTGCCACTGATTTCCCGCTGCCGGAGCAGCGCGGCGACCTGCGCGTGCTGGTACTCGGTGATTTCAACGGCCCTTACGGAACTGTCGGCTACAGCAGCCGGCTCCTGGGTCTGCTGGAACGCGTGGCAGACTTTGACGCTGATCTGGTGCTGCTGCCCGGTGACCTGATTGCGGGTCAGGACCACTCGCTCCCTGACGGGCGCTTCAGCGAGATGTGGGCCGGCTTTGATGCTGAGGTGGCCACCGCCCTGGAGCTGGCGGGCCTGCCGTTTGCCGCGGCACTCGGCAATCACGACGGGTCGAGCCTGCGCAGCGAAGCCGGTGTCACTTTCGCGCGTGAGCGTGACGCGGCCGCCACCTACTGGCTTTCCGCCCGGGACAGACTTGGGCTGGCACCGGCGGACATCAGTGATTACCCGTTCAACTGGTCATTCACGTTCGGGGAGCTGTTCGTTGTTGTGTGGGACGCTTCCAGCGCCATGATTACGGAAGCCCAGCGTGAATGGCTCTGGCAGGAACTGGCCGGTGAGCAGGCGCAGGCTGCTGCCTTCCGCTGGCTCGTGGGTCACCTGCCGCTCGTCGGTGTTGCCGAACGCAGGGACAGGCCTGGTGAGGTGATTGCCGACGGCGCCCGGCTGGCCCGCGAGCTGGTGGCAGCAGGCGTCGACACTTACGTGAGCGGGCACCAGGCGGCCTACTACCCCGGTGAACTGGAGGGTCTGCAGCTGCTCATGTCCGGCGGCATCGGCGGCCGGGCGCTCATCAGCGGCGGCGTACCCGTCCGCTCGACCGTTACTCTGGTTGACCTGTGGACCGGGAGCGGTGAGGTGAGCTACACGACCTACGACATTGCCAGCGGCCAGACTGTCGCGGCAACGGAGCTGCCTCAGGTGCTGGACGCCTTCGGCGGTACAATCCGCCGCTCGGTACGCGCCCGCTGAAAGCGTGGCGGTAACATGGCGGCATGCTTGATCCCATGATTGAGAAGTTCGCCCGGCTGATAACCGGGTATTCAACCGAAGTCAAAGCCGGTGACAACGTTCTGATCAACGTTGACGCGGGCGCCCTGCAGCTGGGCCGTGCGCTTGTGCGTGAGGTGCTCAGGGCCGGAGCCGAGCCGCTACTGCGTGTCAGCTACCCGGAGCAGGTGTCGGACCTGCTGGAGCTGGCCAGCGAGGAGTACCTGGCGAGTGAGCCCACCTTTGCGCTGAATGAAATCGACCAGGTTGACGCCTGGATCCGGGTGAGCGCACCTGAAAACGCCCGCCAGCTGCAGAATGCGGACAAGGCGAAGCTGAACCGCCTGATGAAGCGCAGCCGCGCGGTGCAGAACCGCCGGGTCAACAACACCCGCTGGCTCGGCACCATCTTCCCTAACGCGGCAGGCGCACAGGATGCGGGTATGAGCACCGAGGAGTTCGAGCTGTTTGCCTATCAGGCGATGTTCCTGTTCGAGGACGACCCCGCGGCAGCCTGGCAGAAGCAGTCTGACGATCAGACCCGTCTTGTCGACAGGCTCAGCCGCGCTTCTGAAGTCCACATCAAGGGCAACGGCACCGACCTCAAATTGAGCGTGAAGGGCCGCACCTGGATGAACTCCGCCGGCAAGCGCAACATGCCCTGCGGAGAGGTGTTCACCGGACCCATCGAGGGAAGCGCCGAAGGCGTCATTACCTATGACGTTCCCAGCAGCGTCAGCGGGGTTGAGGTCAGGAACATCAGGCTGCGTTTCGAGCAGGGCCAGGTTGTCGAAGCTAAAGCCGAGGTGGGCAACGACCTGCTGCAGGCGCAACTGAACAGCGACCCGGGCGCACGTTACCTGGGCGAGCTGGGCATCGGCACCAACTACGGCATCCAGCGTCCCATCAAGAGCATCCTCTATGACGAGAAGATCGGCGGCACCGTGCACCTGGCACTGGGCCAGTCCTACGCCACCACAGGCGGCACCAACTCCTCGTCCATCCACTGGGACATGATCACGGATCTGCGCCAGGGTGGCGCAATCTACCTGGACGGCGAGCTGTTCCAGGAAAACGGCAAGTTCACGGACTGAGCCACTCCGGGGTGCGGCCAGCTTCGGCCGTCCGCACCCCTTGGGTGAGCCCCCAGGGCTTGCATTCCTCTGCTGTTGTGTTAATATTTCTTTCTGCCAGTCACCCGGTTCCCGGGTGCGGGCGCTGCACCTGAGACCCAGGGGCAACTCCCTCTTGCCGAAGTGGCGGAATTGGTAGACGCGCACGATTCAGGGTCGTGTGGCCGCAAGGCTGTGGGGGTTCAAGTCCCCCCTTCGGCACCAAAAGGAAACCCCGGAAGCTTTCAGGCTTCCGGGGTTTTTGCTTCGTGGTCCTGCGGACTCAGAGCCCTTCGAGTTCCCCCAGGGCACCCAGGACCCGCAGTGCGTCGCGCACCGCTGCCAGCAGTGTCAGCCGGCCCTTGCGGATCTTCTGGTCATCAACCATCACGTGCACGTTGTCCAGGAAGTCATCCAGCGGCTGCTTCACGCTCAGCAGCCGCGCCAGCGCCTCGTGCAGCCGGGCGTCCTGTTCCTGCAGCCCGTTGCCCGGACCCTTGCCCAGATCCCAGGGCTGCAGCTGGCGCTCAGCCAGTGCGAGCAGTTCCAGCGCACCTTCCCGGGCTGCCGGCAGTGCAGCAGCCAGCGCCTGTTCCTGCGGTTCCTGCAGGAGACTGCTGTTGACTTCCGCGCCTTCGGGTTCGTCGCTGGTGATGTTGGCCACCCGCTTGTACAGTGCGGCCAGCTCGGCAAATTCCTCTGTCTGCAGCAGGGCGGCCAGCAGGTGGGCGCGCCGGCTGGCAGCGAGTACCGACACGTCGCCGGCTTCCGCGGCGCGGATCACCCGGACGGGCAGGCCCTCTTCGGCAAGCAGTGCGCTGACCCTCTCCCACAGGAACGAGACCGCATCCGCCCGCTTCTCTTCGCTCACCTCAACTGAACCGTTGAATGACTCCGCGACCTGATCGACAAGCCCCGCCGGCGTGACGTCCCAGCCGGCGGCATTGAGCAGCCGGGCCACGCCAATCCCGTCACGCCGCAGACCGAACGGATCGGCGGAACCGCTGGGCCGGCGGCCGATACTGATGAAACCGATCACCTTCTCGAGCTTGTCGGCAACCGCCAGCACCAGGCCGGGAGCGGAGGCGGGCAGGTCACTCTCCGGGCCACGCGGCAGCATGCCTTCCTCGAGAGTCAGTGCAACTTCTTCGGGGTGCCCCTCTGCCAGTGCGTACGCACGGGCCATGGTGCCCTCGAGTTCCGGGAACTCATAAACCATTCCGGTGACCAGGTCCGCCCTGAACAGCGGCACGGCCGCCTGCAGGGTTGCGCTGTCCGCCGCGCCCAGGCCGAGCAGTCCGGCGATGCTTCCAGTGGCGGTGCTGACCCGGGCAACCTTGTCAGCCATGTTGCCGAGGTCGCGCTGGTAGCCGATGCCGGACAGTCCCCAGGCGTGCTGTGCCAGGCTCTTCTCGCGGTCTGAGTCCCAGAAGAAACGTGCGTCAAACAGCCGGCCGCCGAGAACCTGCTCGTAACCCTTGCGCACGACAGACTCGTCCGGCACCCGGTTGTTAGATACGCCGATGAACGCCGCAGCCAGCCTGCCGCTGCCGTCGCGCAACGGGAAGAAGCGCTGGTGCACGAGCAGCACAGTTGTGAGCACGGCGTCGGGCAGTTCCAGGTAGCGTTCGTCAAAACGGCCGAGAATCGGGAAGGGGTACTCCACCAGGCCGGTCACTTCATCCAGCAGGTCGTCTGCCTGCTCCGCGACCAGGCCTTCGGAGGATGCCAGTTCGGCCACCTTGCGGCCGGTGAGTTCCAGGCGTTTCGCGAGGTCCGCCACCACGTGCACCTCGGCCAGGGCCGCCTCGTAGCCGGCGGGCTCACTGACTGCCACCTCATGGTCGGCGAGCATCCGGTGGCCGCGGCTGGTGGCGCCGGAGCTCTGGCCGGCCACCTCAAGCGGCAGCACTTCCGAATCAAGCCGGGCCAGCAGCCAGGAGACCGGCCGCACGAATGAGTCCGTGACGGTGCCCCAGCGCATCTTGCGCGGGGCAGGCAGCTCACGCACCAGTTGTTCAAGAATGCCCGGCAACACCATGCTGACCTCAGCACCACCGGTGCTGACTGTTGCCCACACGTAATCGCCCTTGGGTCCGGGTTCCACGGTCAGCTCGCTCACGTCGATACCGGAGTTGGCGGCGAAACCGGCCGCTGCCCTGGTGGGCTGGCCCTCATTGTCAAATGCCGCCGCCACGGGCGGCCCGCGCCGCTTCTCCTCACGGCGTTCACTGCGTTCAGGCAGACCGGGAGCAAACACCGCAAGGCGCCGCGGAGTGCTGTACACCCTGAGTTCGCCGTGCGAAATGCCTGCCTGGGCCAGGGCTTTCTCCAGCATGTCCCGGAGGTTGCGTGTCGCCTGGGGCGGGTACCAGCTGGGCAGCTCTTCCGTGCCGATCTCAAACAGAAGGTCCGCCATCTCAGGCCGCCCCGACTGTCACGGTTTCACGGCCATCCTCATCAAGCATGGCCAGATAGGACTTCGCCGTGCGTTCGCTCAGCCGCCTGAGGCGCTGCACGTAATCCTGGCGCTCCATGTGCGAGAGCACACCGCGGGCATCAAGCAGGTTGAAGGCGTGGGACGCCTTCATGACCATCTCGTAGCCGGGATAGACGAGTGCTTCCTCAAGCAGCCGGCCCGCCTCGCCCTCGAACGATTCAAACAGCTGGCGCTGCAGCTCCACGTTTGAGCCGTGGAAGTTGTAGTGCGAGTGCTGCACCTCAAAGGCGCGCCTCATGTCGCCCATGGTGACGCCGGGACCGTAGTCGATGTCGAAGCTGTGCGCGCGGTCCTGCAGGTACATGGCGATGCGCTCAAGGCCGTAGGTCAGCTCAACTGAGACCGGGCGGCAGTCCTGCCCGCCGACCTGCTGGAAGTAGGTGAACTGGGTGATTTCCATGCCGTCCATCCACACTTCCCAACCCAGACCCCAGGCGCCAAGCGTCGGGGACTCCCAGTTGTCCTCCACGAAACGTATGTCGTGGAGTGCCGGGTCAATGCCGATGGCGCGGAGTGAATCGAGGTAAAGCTCCTGGACGTTGGCCGGTGATGGCTTGAGGATCACCTGGTACTGGAAGAAATACTGGAAGCGGTAAGGGTTTTCGCCAAAGCGTCCGTCCACCGGGCGGCGGCTGGGCGCGATACCCGCCACGTTCCAGTCAGACGGCCCGAGTGCACGCAGGAACGTGGTCGGATAAAAGGTGCCGGCACCGACCTCGGTGTCATGCGGTACGGCAATGACACAGCCGTTATCGCTCCAGAAGCGATCCAGCCGCATTGTGATATCTTGGAATCGCATGAAGGCTCCTCTGGGATGTGTGTAGGATTAACGGACGCTTCACGGCGCCCCCTGCAAACGGTGACCGGGGCTATGCCCCGTCTCACACAGACGGCGTACTATAACACCGTGGAGCACTTCGGCACATACGCAGCGTCCGGCACTGTGGACTGCAGCTGCACCGACCCTGGAGCTTTAGGAGGTCCTGCATGAACAGATACGACGACAGGGCCCGGATGGTCTTCCATTACGCCAGGGAGGAAGGCTCCAAGCTCGGTCATTCCATGATCGGGCCGGAGCACCTTCTGCTCGGGCTCATGCGTGAGGGTGGCACCGCCAGCCGTGTGCTGGCCGAGTTCGGCGCCACGCTTGAGGGATTCCGCTCGCAGGTTGAGGACATGGTCGGCCGTGGTGACGGACTGGCCCGCAACGACACTGCGGCCATCACTCCGCGTGCACGGCGCGTCATGGAGCTTGCCGGCAGCGAGGCCCGCAGCCTCGGTTCGAATGTCATTGCCACAGAACACATCCTGCTGGGCATCATCCGTGAGGGCGACGGTGTCGCCTACCGCATCATGCAGCAGCTTACGCGCGACGTGGACACGGTGCGCTGGCGCATTCTTGCCGCCGCCGACCCCCGCCAGGAAGCACCGGAAGCGGCCAACACGCCG
>CAZPLV010000072.1:0-8711 GCA_964587295.1 uncultured bacterium | reverse complement strand
AACCGCCAGGAATGCCTCCTGGGGCACTTCGACGCTGCCGATCTGCTTCATGCGGGCCTTGCCCTTCTTCTGCTTCTCGAGGAGCTTCTTCTTGCGGGTGATGTCGCCGCCGTAGCACTTGGAGGTGACGTCCTTGCGGAATGCCCGGACCGTTGCGCGGGCCAGAACCTTGCCGCCGATTGCTGCCTGGACAGGCACGGAGAACATCTGGCGCGGAATCACTTCCGCCATACGGTCCACGACCTTACGGCCGAGCTCGTAAGCCTTGTCCACGTGCGCAATGACGGAAAGCGCATCCACCCGCTCCTCGTTGACCAGAATGTCGACACGGACGAGCTTGCCAGGACGGTAGCCAATCGGATCGTAATCCATGCTGGCGTAGCCGCGGCTCATGCTCTTCAGACGGTCGTGGAAATCATAGAGAATTTCGGCAAACGGCACTTCATACCTGAGTTCCACGCGGCGGCCGTGATAGACCATATCCTTCATCTCGCCGCGCTTCTCCTGCAGCAGTCCCATGATGCTGCCCACATACTCCTCGGGAGTATAGACACTCAGCTTGACGTATGGCTCACGTGTTTCAAGGGTCCGGTCGGGTGCGGGCAGTTCCGATGGGTTCTGAATCAGTCGGGTGGCTTCGTCCGTGGTCGTGACCTCGTAAATGACCGCAGGCGCAGTTGCGATGAGGTTCAGGTCGAACTCGCGTTCGAGGCGGGCCTGCACGATGTCGGCGTGCAGCAGGCCAAGGAAACCGCAGCGGAACCCGAAGCCGAGCGCCTCACTCGTCTCCGGTTCGAAAGTGAACGCAGCGTCGTTCAGTCCGAGTTTCTCGAGCGCTTCGCGCAGCTTGACGTAATCCTCGGAATCGGTCGGGTACAGACCGCTGAACACGACCGGCCTTGCCGGCTTGAAACCGGGAACCGCATCAACCGTTGAGTCAGGTGCTGCAACGGTGTCACCGATCTGGGTCTCGCCGATCTCGCGGATACCCGCGGTGAACCAGCCGACCATTCCCGGCCCGAGCTCGTCACTGACGGCAGGTCCGGGCTGGAAGTAGCCGACCTTGTCAACCTCGAGCGTCTTGCCGGTTGAAACAATCTTGACCGTGTCACCCGCGCGGATCACGCCATCGAATACACGGATAAAGGCTATGACGCCCTGGTAGGTGTCATAGACCGCATCGAAAATCAGGCAGCGCAGCGGAGCCTCACGGGACCCTCCGGGGGCGGGCAGGTGCTGCACGATACCTTCAAGAATGCTCTCAACGTTCTCGCCGGTCTTGGCGGACACGAACACTGCGTGGTCGACAGGTATTCCCACGACCTCTTCGAGCTCAGCCGCCGCTTCCTCCGGCAAGGCGTTCGGCAGGTCAATCTTGTTGACGACAGGCAGGACCTCAAGTCCGTTGTCGACAGCGAGGTAAGCATTCTGGATGGTCTGCGCTTCAACTCCCTGGCTGGCGTCGATGACGAGCAGCACACCCTCACAGGCGCGCAGGGCGCGCGATACCTCGTAGTTGAAATCCACGTGGCCAGGGGTGTCAATCAGGTTGAACATGTACTGCTGCCCGTCATTGGCAGTGTAGAAAAGGCGGGTTGAGGTCGCCTTGATGGTTATGCCACGTTCGCGTTCAAGGTCAAGCGTATCCAGCATCTGATCCCGCTTGCTGCGGCTCTCGACGGCCGAGGTAAGGTCAATGATGCGGTCCGCCAGTGTCGACTTGCCGTGATCCACGTGCGCGATGATGGAGAAATTACGGATCTGCACCCAACCATCTTACAGGCAGCGCGGCAGGAATTGCCCTCAGGAAGAGCCGTTGCGGCGGTTTCTGAAGAATTCCGACAGTAAAGCAGCTGCTTCGCGTGCCAGCGGACCGCGGCTTACGGCCACCTTGCGCTTCCAGGGCAGCAGGTCCAGGTCCGCAACCGTACCGGTGGCGCCCTCGCGTCTGTTGCCGGCGGCATAAACAACTTTGCCCAGGTGGGACTGCAGCATCGCGCCAAAGCACATGGCACACGGCTCCAGGGTGACGTACAGAGTGCAGTCCGTCAGGCGCCAGTCCCCGATTGCTGCGGCTGCTCGTCTGATGGCCAGCATCTCCGCGTGCGCGGTCGGATCACGCGAGCCTTCCGATTCATTGCGGGCAGAGGCAATGACCTTGCCCTCATGCACCACAACCGCCCCGACCGGGAGTTCGCCGGCTGCTGCTGCTTCTTCGGCCAGTCCCAGTGCAGCGAGCATGAAGTCGGCGGCCCCCGGAACCCGTTCAGCGGCATAGCCGGCTGCCGTGGCCACGCCTTCAACCCACACGACCTCCCCGCCACTGGCCAGAACCTGCAGGCTGTCCCGATCTTCCCGGGGAATCTTCGCGTCAATCAGCACATCCGATACCTTGCGGCTGCCGGCGGACATTCTGATGCGGTCGCCGGCCTGGCGTGTGCGCATGACCAGGTCAGGCAACCCGAGCGCCGCTGCATCCACACCCGCAGGCAACTGGGCCGCCTCGCTGACACGGATGACGGAGGCATCCTGCATATCGCGCGCGACAACAACCTCCAGCCGATCGTCATAAAGCCGCAACTGGCGGGTACTGCCAACAGACTCACGCCAGTTTTCGCCCGCGACCACTGCCCTGCTGATACGTTCAAGGCGCTCCAGACCGAACGGCACTCCATGTGCTTTGAGCAGGTGCGCAATTGCGGCATGCTGCAGCGCCGTCGGACGATCCCGCAGCCTGGCGGCATCCAGGCCACCATCCAGACCCACGAAGGGTCGGGCAGCCGCGTCCAGGAACTCCTTCTGCTGCGCCTGCAGGCCGCGCAAATCAGCCACACGTTCATCAAGGTCCGCATGCCGGGCGCGCAGCAGCGGCAGCACTTGATTCCTCAGCCAGGCACGTTCAAAGCGGGTGTCGAAGTTGGATCGATCCTCCCGCCAGTCCTGGCCGATTTCATTCAGCCAGTCAACCAGCGCCTGTTTGCGCAAGTTAAGCAGCGGCCGGATGACCAGTCCGGTTCGGGCCGGCATGCCCGTCAGCCAGGCCGCACCGCGGAGCAGTTGCATGAGCACCGTTTCGGTCTGGTCGTCCTGTGTGTGGGCAGTAACGACATGGGCAGCACCAGCGGCACGGGCGATTGCCGCGAGATGCTGGTAGCGGAGGGTCCGGGCAGTCTCCTCCAGATTCCAGCCGCGGTGGCGGGCAACCGCAGCCGTGTCGAAGCTGGCCGCATGAAATTCGAGGTTCAGGGCCTCACAGGCCCGTCGGACGAATTCAACCTCGCCGGCTGCCTCGGCCCTCAGCCCGTGATTGACACTTGCGACCTCAGCGGGCCAGCCACTTTCATGCACCAGTCGCAGCAACGCCATCGAATCAGCGCCGCCGGATACGGCAAGGAGCAGCTTGCTGCCTCGGGCTGCAAGCTGCTCCAGTTGTGCACTGATGATTGACTCAGGCATTGTGCCCCAGTCTAGTCTGCTGGTGACGTGCGCCACAGGAACCGGGAGCGGATTTCAGTGCTGCCGGCAGTCGCTGATCAGGGGCCGGTTGCCGGTGGCGGCGGACCGTTCACCAGGAAGCTGACGGGGACGCTGGTGTTGCCTACACCGTCAACCGCGTACAGTTCGTAACGGTGTGTGCCCTCAGGCAGGGTCCTTGCATCGATGATGTGGTCAAAATGAGACCCTGTGGCGATGTGGACGACTTCGCCACTCTTCTCCAGGACTATCGAAAGCCCAGCCGAACCGGCACCCTGATCGGATGCCTGTGCCTGCACGCTGACGGCATACATGGGAAGGTCATTTTCGTCATCCAGCGGAAACTCGGGGATGGCAGCTCCCAGGTAATCGTCGCCGTATACCGTGAACGCTTCCAGTACCGGGAGCTGGGCATCCACCCGCAGGTTCACAGTGACCTCGCTGCTTTCGCCGGCACTGTTGGTCGCCCGGATCGAAAGTTCTGAACTGGACCCCGTGAGTGCAGCCTCGGGCCGGAAATTCAGGCGGTCGAATCCGTGACCGGCCAGACTGAGCCATGTACCCGTACCCACGCGGTAATCAGCTGAAACAACCCTCAGGTCATCAACCAGCCGTACTTCGAATACGGGAGAACGCCCCACGAGTCCGCCAGAGGTAATCAGCAGCGGGCCGGAGTCCGTCTGCAGGTACAGCTCGATCGCCGGACCTGATCCTGATGCAGTGCCGCCACCAGCCGGAGCGCCTGAGCAGGCAGCCAGCAGGAGAACCAGCACGCCGGACAGGAGCAGCGGCCTGAGTAATTTGCCGGGTGTCATCAATTTACTCACCACCCACCGGATAGGTGACGGTGACTGATTCAGTCCACTCAAGCGTCGCTCCGCCCTGATCAGCGTAGAAGGTTATCTCAGCCCGGGCGCGGTTCCGGCCGGAGGCGAGCAGCTCAATGGCAGAAACACCGTCCAGGAAAACGAACGGCTGGGTCTCGGACGCCATTGACTGCGGTATGCGCTCAGAAAGGCCGCACGCCTGGCTCTCACCGTCCGGGCAGCTGTAACCTGCCGGCACGTCAATGGCCAGATGGAAATTGTGCAGGTCGGTGCCGATTCCAAGATACTCGGCTCCGGACTCATCGTAAATCTGGATTTCGTAACCCGTGACCGTTGCCGCGGCCGCACCCGGGGGGTTACGGAAGGTCACGTTGTTCGAGAAGATCTCAATGGCCCCCGAGTCATCGACTTCAAAGCCAATCTGGGTCGGGCTGAGATCTGCGCGCAGGTCGTTTCCGGCTCCGCCAAAGAGGCCGCAACCGGTCAACAGAACGGGCACGGCTACCAGGCTGAGCAGCATCGAGGCTCGAATGTGCATTGTTCCTCCAAGAAGGGCTGGGCCCAATCAGACCAATGATACGTCTTCAGTGGCCAGCCACGTGCCAAGGAATCCACATCATCAGCCCGCGCATGGCGGCCACTGACGCCTGCCTGCGGCGCAACTATAATGCCCTATGTCCACAGTAACCATCATTGTCCTTGATTCAGTCGGAGTCGGTGCTCTGCCGGATGCCGACCGGTCCGGCGATGCAGGTGCCCACACCCTGGATCACACGCTGCAGCAGGCCGATGTGAGCCTGCCAAACCTGACCCGGTTCGGCATGGGCAACATCGAGGGTGTGGCGTCTCTGGATGCCGCGCACGCGCCCCTGGCCAGTTACGGCCGCATGAATGAAGTCTCCCCCGGCAAAGACACGACCACGGGGCACTGGGAGTTCATGGGTGTGGTGCTTGAGCACCCTTTCAATACGTTCGCTAAGTTTCCGCCAGCGGTAATGGACCGGTTTGACGCTGCAACCGGCCGCGGGCATCTGGGCAATTATCCGGCCTCGGGCACGGACATCATCAGGGACCTCGGCCAGGAGCACCTTGATACCGGCAAGCCGATCATTTACACGAGTGCTGACAGTGTCTTCCAGATTGCCGCGCATGTAGACAAGGTTCCGCTTGGGCAACTGTACGAATGGTGCCTGGCTGCCAGGGAAATACTGACCGGAGAACACTCGGTGGCACGGGTCATCGCACGACCTTTCAGCGGACAGCCGGGCGCATTTGAACGACTTGGCGCCGACCGCCGTGACTACAGCGTGAAGCCGCCGGGCACCACGGTCCTGGACGTGCTTAAGGAGTCCGGGCGCCACGTCACAGGCGTCGGCAAGATTCCGGATATTTTCGGGCAGCGTGGCTTCAGTTCAGAGGTGCACACGACCGACAACATGGATGGAGTCGACCGGACCCTGGAAGTCATGCGGCGACGGCCCGACGGACTGGTTTTCACAAATCTGGTGGAATTTGATTCGCTTTACGGTCACCGCCGTGACGCCGAAGGCTACGGCCGGGCGCTGTCCGACTTCGATGCCAGGTTACCGGAGCTGCTCGAAGCAGTTAACGAAGGGGACACATTGCTGCTGGTCAGCGACCATGGCAACGATCCGACCTGGGAGGGAACCGATCACACCCGGGAGTACGGTCTGCTGCTCGCCTACCGGCCAGGCCCGCCGGGGCGCGACCTGGGTACCCGCGGCAGCTTCGCCGATCTGGGCGCGACTGTCGCTGAACTGCTTGAAGTGTCCTGGGACGGTCCGGGCAAGTCGTTCGCGCAACTGCTGGTAACCAACGGCTGAGGCAATAAAAAAGACTCCGGGAGCAGCCAGTTGAGGCCGCGCCCGGAGTCAGGGTCAGTCAGTCAAAGACTGGCTTCAGTCGTCAACCTCGAAGGTAACGAGTTCAATGAGGGCTTCCTGGGTTCCGTCACCACGGCGGGTCTGGAGCTTCAGGATGCGGGTGTAGCCACCGGGACGGTCAGCGAAGGCCGGGCCGATCTCGTCGATCAGCTTGCGGGCAATCGCATTGTCCTGGATTTCACGGCCAACCAGACGGCGGGCGTGAAGGTCGCCACCACGCGCAGCGCTGATCAGCTTCTCCGCGTAGGGCTGCAGGTTCTTGGCTTTCGCCAGGGTGGTCTTGATTCGGCCGTGCCGGAACAGGGCGGTGGCCTGCGCCCGGGCGAGGGCGATCCGGTGGCTGCTGTTGCGGTTCAGTTTACGACCGCTGGTCAGGTGCCGCACGTCGTTACTCCTTCAGCTGGAGCCCAGCGGCTTCCAGCCTGTCCTTGATTTCTTCGAGCGACTTCTCGCCCACTCCGCCGACCTTCTTCAGATCGCGTTCAGACAGCGCAAGCAGCGCGTCCACTGAATCGATGCCTTCTTCCTGCAGCGAGTGCAGCACACGGCTGGAAAGCGACAGGCTTTCCAGGCTCATCTGCACACCCTCAGGCTGCACGGGTTCCTCAGCAGTACGCTGCGGCATCACAATCATAGGTGCGGCGCCATCTTCCAGTTCGGTCTGGCCACCGTCGGTGAATACACTCAGCTGATGCTTCATGATTTCGACGGCGTCTTCCAGTGCCTCGGAAGGATCGACGCTGCCGTCGGTCCAGATGCGCAGTACCAGGCGGTCCAGATCAGTGTTCTGGCCCACACGGGTGTCTTCAATGTGGTACGCCACGCGGCGCACCGGAGTGAAGACTGCATCGACGGGAATGGAGTTGATGCGGTCCTTGGTGCCGTGCACTTCAGCAGGCACGTAACCGACACCGGGCTCCACCCGGACTTCCATGACCAGCCTGCCGCCCTTTGTCAGGGTGGCGATGTGCAGGTCAGGGTTCAGTACTTCGGCGTTCACGGGAACATCGAAGTCTTTGGCGGTCACGTTGCCGGCGCTTTCACTGCGCAGGGTCAGCGTGACTGCCTCATTGTCGTGAATTTTGACAACCAGGTCCTTGAGGTTGAGGATGATCTGCATGACATCCTCCTTGACCCCTTCGATCGTGCTGAACTCATGCAGCACGTCTTCGATGTAGACGCTGGTTACGGCAGTGCCGGGAATGCTTGACAGCAGGATGCGACGCAGCGGGTTGCCCAGCGTAACGCCGTATCCGCGGACGAGCGGCTCGACGATGAACTCGCCGTAGCCCTCCTCGACTTTTGCCTTGAACTCAGAAACGATAGCCACGGTTCAGACCCCCTATCAGCGCGAGTAGTACTCGATGACTTGCAGTTCGTTGACCGGAACGACAATGTCCTCACGGTTCGGCAGCTGACGGAAGACACCCTTCATGTTCTCGGCGTCGAACTCGAGCCACGGAAGCGTCTTGCCGCGCTTGCGCGCTTCGAGGTTGTCCTGGATATGCGAGTTCTTCTTAGCCTTCGGTGAAACACTGACTTCGTCACCGGGCTGCACACGGTAGCTGGGCCGGTCCACGCGCTTGCCGTTTACCTGGATGAATCCGTGAACAACGAACTGCCGGGACTGACGGCGGGTGCTGGCAAGTCCGAGACGGTACACGACGTTGTCGAGGCGGCTTTCCAGCAGCTGCAGGAACACGGTTCCGGTGGAGCCTTCCTTGCGGTTGGCTTCCTCGAACAGGTTGCTGAACTGCTTCTCGCTCATGTTGTAGAAAAAGCGGAGCTTCTGCTTTTCACGCAGACGTACACCGTAGTCGCTGATCTTGCGGCGACGACGCTGGCCGTGCTGTCCCGGAGGGTACGGACGACGCTCCATGAACTTCTGGACTTTCGGTGACTCCGTGAGGTTCACGCCCTCACGACGGCTGATTTTTACTGCTGGTCCACGGTATTGACCCATTATTCTCCTCTGGCTCTCTCGAATGCTTCCGGATTACATCCGCTTCCGCTTGCGCGGACGGCAACCGTTATGGGGCGTCGGGGTGTCATCAACGATGCTGCGCACGTTGACGCCCGTAGCCTGGATGGAGCGGATGGCCTGCTCACGACCGGATCCGGTACCGCGGATCACGATGTCGAGCTGGCTGAGACCCATGTTCTGGGCCTTGCGGGTCGCGTCGGCAGCCGCGAGCTGTGCAGCGTACGGCGTGCCTTTCTTCGAGCCTTTGTAACCGATGGAGCCGGCAGACGACCACACCACGGTGTTGCCATCCATATCGGTGATGGTAACGATCGTGTTGTTGTAACTGGCGTGGATGAACGCCTTGCCTTCCATCAGGCTGCGCTTCACCCGCTTCTTGGTTCTGGGATTAGCCACTCTTATCTCCTGATCAATCTCCGGGGTGATTCACACTCCCGGGAGTGGCGCCGGTCCCTTGTCAAGGGTTACCAGCGCGCATGCTAATTACTTGCGCGGAGCCTTCTTCTTGCCCGCTACGGTGCG
>CAZPLV010000071.1:0-8759 GCA_964587295.1 uncultured bacterium | reverse complement strand
CTAGCAGGCGCCGAAAGTGCCTGCCTGTCGTACAGTCAGGTGATGAGTGATGAACTGTTGGCTGGTGTACTCGCGGGGCGTGAACGCGCCATTGCGCGTGGACTCAGCCTGTTGGAGGCCGGCGGCAGCGCGGGCCAGGCACTGCTTTCCCGCCTGCGCGGCAACTCGGGGAGCGCACGACTGATCGGCGTCACCGGCACACCCGGCAGCGGCAAGAGCACACTGGTGGACCGCCTGGTTGAACAGGCACGCAGCCAGGACAGGAAAGTCGCCGTGCTGGCAGTGGACCCCAGCAGTCCCTTCAGCGGAGGCGCCATCCTGGGCGACCGCATCCGCATGATGCGCTGGTTCGACGACCCTGGCGTCTTCATCCGTTCGCTTGCCAGCCGGGGGCAGCTGGGCGGTCTTTCCGCGGCAACCGTACAGGGTGCAGTGCTGCTGGATGCAGCCGGATTTGACCTGATAATCGTCGAAACCGTCGGCGTGGGTCAGTCTGAGGTGGATATCGCCGAGGTTGCGGACGCCACCGTACTGGTGCTCACTCCCGGACAGGGCGACAGTGTGCAGGCATTCAAGGCCGGCGTGATGGAAATCGCTGACATTTTCGTTGTCAACAAGGCTGACCACCCCGGAGTGGACCGCCTCAGACGCGAGATTGCCGCACTGTTGAGCCTCGGCAATTACGGTCCGGATGACTGGAAACCGCCTGTAATCTCCACCATCGCCAGCAGGGGCGAGGGCGTTGGGAAGCTGGTGGAGCGGCTGGAGGGCCTGCTGGCACATCAGCAGGCGAGCGGCACGGGTGAGGTGAAACGCCGGCAGCGGCTGCGCTTCGAGCTTCGGGCCATGCTTGGCCGTGAACTGGACAGCCGCCTCTCACGGCTTGGGGATGCAGACGTTGAAGCTGCCCTGCAGGGAGAGGGGAGCAGGCTGACTGCGGTCGGACTGTCGGGCCCAGCTGGTATGGTTGGGGACCAATGATTCACGCCGTCTATCCGGGCAGTTTCGATCCGCTGCACAATGGTCACCTGGACGTCATCCGCCGCGCCACCCGCATTTTCGGCCGGCTGACCGTGGCCGTGCTCAACAATCCGGGCAAGCGCGACCAGATGTTCTCGGCTGAGGAACGGGTCGAGATAATCCGGGGTGCCACTGCCGGCATGGAACACGTGAACGTGGAGAGTTTTGACGGCCTGCTCGCTGAGTACATGCGCATCAGCGGTGCGGACGTGATCGTGAAGGGCCTGCGGGCCATCAGCGATTTCGAGTACGAACTGCAGATGGCTCACCTGAACCGGCAGCTGAATCCGAAGGCGGAAACGACCTTCATCATGACCGCCACCCGCTGGTCCTACCTGTCCAGCACGAGGGTCAAGGAACTGGCCCGCTACGGGGCGGACGTCTCGAAGCTCGTGCCACGCTCGACCCTGGAGTTCCTCGAAGCCAGAGGCGGGTAGGCTGGGTCAACGGGCCGGAGCACTGCCTGCCCTATACTTGCGCCTGCGGCCCGTGAGGCCTGCCCACAGATGGGCAGCGCTGCCCGCCGCGGAAGGAAAACCATGTCACATCTGCTTCGCGGCCTGGCGGGCCAGGCTGTCCGCATTGTTGCCGCTGACACAACCAGTCTGGTGGAAGACGCCCGCCAGCGCCATGACGCTGCACCAACAGCCGCTGCCGCACTGGGACGGACCCTCACCGGTGCCCTTCTGCTCACGCACGTACTGCTCAAGGACAAGCGCGACCGCCTGACGGTCCGTTTCCGTGGTGACGGGCCGCTGGGCGGCATCATCGCGGATGCAGGGCTGGACGGCTCGGTCCGCGGTTACGTCAAGAACCCGCAGCTCCACCTGCCGCTCCGTAAGGACGGCAAGCTCGACGTGGGTGGCGCAGTCGGCCAGGGCGAACTGGAAATCATCCGCTCGCATGCGCCGCTGGGCGACCCCTACAGCTCATCGGTTGACATCGTCACCGGCGAGATTGCCGAGGACTTCGCCATCTTCCTTGCGATGAGCGAACAGATCCGGTCCGCCATCATGCTGGGCGTTTACCTCGAGGGCGGCAGGGTCGTGCGCTCTGGCGGCATTCTCATGCAGGCGCTGCCGGAAGCAAGCGACGAGGAGCTGGGACTGGTCGAGCGCAACGTGTTTGCTCTGGGTCAGCTGACTGAAGCGCTCAGAAGCCGCAGCCTGCTGGAAATCATGCAGCAGCTGTCCGAGGGCATGGGCCTTGACATCCTTACGAAAGACGCTCTGCCACTTAAGTTCGAGTGTCGCTGCAGCCACTCCAAGGCACTGGACGCACTGGCCTACTTCAGCCCGGAAGAGCGCCAGCAGATGATCGATGAGGACGGCGGTGCCGAGGTGGTGTGCCATTGGTGCGGCGAGAAGCGCTGGATTGAACCGTCCATGTTTGACGACATTTCAGGTGAGGAAATACGCTGCCCCGACTGTGGCACCCTGTGGCACCGTCAGGGTCAGGCGCTGATGATCCGCGAGGATGAACTGTGCTCGTGTGGGCGCAAGGTCAGTCTCTGAGCAGTAGGCTCTCAGGCGTCAGTGTCCGGTGGGGTCACTGACGCGGCTGTCTTGTATTTTCCGCTCGGGCTTCGTCCCAGCCGGTTTTCCTCGCCCCGGGCCAGACGCACGATGTTCTCACGGTGGCGCCAGGTGGCCAGCAGCACGAGTGCGACATTGAGCCACAGGTAGGCAGGGTGAATGTCGGGCTGAAGAATCATGAACAGCGGTGCCGTGGCGATACCCGCGAGTGAGCCCAGGGAAACGTAACGTCCCAGCGCGATGGTGTACAGGCCGATGAACAGGCTGAACAGCGCGGTGAGCGGATTGACGGCAACCATTACGCCGAAGCTCGTTGCAATGCCCTTGCCACCCTTGAATTTCAGGAAAACGTTGTAGTTGTTGCCGACCACGACGGCCAGGCCGCTCAGCGCAATCGTGATTTCGTCGAGCCCGAACAGCTTCGGCAGCAGTATGGCCACCACACCCTTGACCGGGTCCGCGATGCCGACCAGTATCGCCGGGATGACTCCCACTGAGCGCAGGACGTTGGTGACCCCGATATTGCCGGAGCCGACCTGCTGGATATTGACCCCACGGATGCGGGCCACCAGGTAGCCGCTGGGGATGCTGCCGATCAGATACGCCACAACCACACAGGCTGCCGCGAGCAGGTACTCAAGCAATTAATCCTCCGGACGCTTTACGGGACGCCGCCTGCACGTCCTGTCGGCACTGATTGTACATCCCGCACCGGGTTACGCTGGTGAACGCATGGATCAGGCCGAACTCTTCCTGCTTGTTGTTGCCGTCGTTGCTTTCTTCACCGTCCGCTGGTCACTGAAGCTGGCGCGGTCAAGCTCGGAATTGCCGGTAAAGTCGATTCTTTCGCTGCTCCTGGCCGCCATGGTGGCTCTGCAGCAGTTCTTCGCCTACCAGACCGGCGAGCTGTTGTACTGGCTCGCGCTGATCGCTGCGCCAATCTGGGCTTTCGGCCCGCTGGCGGCAGTCGCGCTGGCGCGGGGCCGCCAGTACGGGGCTGCGCTGAGGCTGGTCAGGCTGTTGTACTGGAGCGATGAGGGACGCCACGCGCTGAACCGCCTGCTCGCCCAGGTGGCGCTGCAGCAGGGCGACGCCGCAGCAGTCGAGAAACTGGGCAGCCCGGAAGACCCGCTGCTCAACCTGCAGGTTGCGGGACTGCGTGAGGACTGGCATCTGGTCGAGCAGCTGGCCGTCAAGGTGCCGCGCACCAGTGACAACGCGAGTCTGGCGGATGAGGTGCTGATCCGGGCCCTGCTCGCACAGGGTCGCCTGGATCTGGCTCAGGATGCGCTGGCCAGGGCCAGGGCCCGGATTGAGGCCGAACCGGCCCGGCAGGGCCCGATCAGCTACCGGGCACTGCGCCTTAGCGAGGCGCGCCTGTCAGCGGAGTACGGTGACATGAACCGGGTCAGGCAGCTGCTGCAGGAGATGCCGCAGGGAACACCGGCCTGGACGGTATACGAGATTGTCGCGCGGGCCGCTGACCGGGCCCAGCGCACCGAGGAAGCCGCTTCGCTCTACACTCACACCTACCTGGCCGCACCCGAGGGGATAAGGGAGCGCATCGGCAGGCAGCTGTCGCGCATGGGTCGACCGGTTCCGAAAGTGGCAGCCCGGCGCCTTCCGCTCGGCACCATCGTGCTGGCTGGAGCACTGGTTCTGCTCTACATCGGCCAGGAACTGCTGAACACCAGGTTCGGGACGCTCTTCCTGAGCGGGCTCAGACCGAGTGAGTACGTGGCGGCGTACATGCAGAACGTGCCGGGCATAGCGACTGCCGAGGCAGCGTGGCGGCATGTTTCCTACGCGTTCGCTCACGGCAACATCCTGCACATCGGCTTCAACGTCTGGGTGCTGTTTGACCTGGGCCGGGTTTATGAAATCAGGCGCAACTGGGGCAGCCTGATGATGGCCTTCCTGTTCGGAACCATCATGGGTGCCTACCTGACCGGCATCGCCCAGGCCGGCCAGATGCAGCTTCTCATCGGTGCTTCAGGCGGTGTGCTCGGTGTCGGTGGCGCGCTGCTGGCCGCCGCGCTGCGCAGCGGCCTGGCCAGTGACCGGCAGCTCACCCGCAGTCTGCTGCAGTGGATTGCCCTCATCATCCTGTTTTCCGTCGCAATTCCCAACGTGTCCCTGTGGGGCCATGTCGGTGGCCTTGTCGGTGGCCTCCTCTGGGGCTTCATGCGCCAGGGACTGCCGGCCAACGCCAATGTCGACCGCTTTGCCGGCGGGCTGGCAATCGGTGTCCTGACGTACGCGCTGATCATGGTGCTGCAGCAGGTGATCCAGCTCAGCTGATTCGCTCAGCAGGCTGATGCCGGCTGTGGGTTCCGGTTGAGTATGAGCCGGTTCACGCACAGCACACCGGAGCCGTATTCCAGTCCGGTCATGTAACTGTTGTCGAAAAAGGTCGCTGACTTCAGGCGGGCCTCGATCTGTTGCGGTGTCAGGTTCGGTTCGTGGGTCAGCAGCAGCGCGACTGCGCCCGTGACGAACGGAGCCGCCATGGAGGTTCCAGCCATGCAGCCGTAGCCTGCCTGCGGCACGGTGCTGAATATTGCATGCTCAGGACAGCCGGAAGGTCCGAAGCCGCCCGGTGCCAGCACGGTGATTTCCGTGGGTCCGCCGTACATGGAGAATGCAGACCTGAAAAAATCGGAGTCAACTGAGCCGATGGCAAGGGCGTGATCGCTGTTTGCGGGCGTGAAGATGCCGCTGTCCGGACTGATGCCCTGTGCGTTACCGGAGGCCGCAACCACGGTGATGCCGTCTCCCACTGCCATGGTGATTGCCGCATTCACGTTCGGGTCCGGCGGCAGCTGGGCGCCGAGGCTCAGGTTTATGACGTCAGCGCTGTGCCGGTTGGCAGGTGCTCCGTTCACTTCCCGGCCGGCTGCCCAGCCGAGTGCCTTGACCAGGTCGCTGAAGCTGGCGCTGTCACCGGTGTCGTCGAAGATTCTGATCGGCAGTATCCGCACTGTCTCCGGGAAGCCGGCGACTCCGGCGACCGAGTTGCCCTGAGCGGCGACGATTCCGGCCACGTGGGTGCCGTGGTGATCGACAGCCGGATTGCCCGGACGCGGATCGGCGGTCATGTCACGGAAGTTGAAGCCGGGAAGCACGGCGGCGGCCAGTTCCGGATGGTCCACGTCGATACCGGAATCGATTACGGCAACGACAACCTCATGCCGGCCCGGGCCGCGGCCCCATGCTTCGGGCACACCGAAGCCAGCCAGGTTCCACTGGTCGGTCAGGCAGTCAACCGATTCCAGCAGTTGCAGCTCAAAGTCACGGACCACGTAGGCAACCCTCGGGTCGGATCCAAGCGCCTTGATGAGTCCGGGCCCACTGTCGGCCACGACGTCGGGCAGGCCGGGGGCGCCCTGTTCCAGCACGGTCAGGCCGTGACTGGCGGCCACCCCGACGCTCTGCAGTTTCCGCAGCTGGGTGCTGGCACTGCTGGGCAGTTGCGGACCGCTGTGGTAGCCGACCAGCAGCTGGCCGGTCCAGACGGGGCCGGTCGCGGACTGCAGTACTGCTCCGCTTGTGTTCAGTTCGAGGCAGGATTGCTGTGCCGGACGGTATTCGTAGCTGCGGCAGGCACTCAGCAGGAGGAGCGCCGCCAGCAAGGCGGGGACCAGTTTGTTCACCCCTGGAATATAGCTGCTTTGCCCGGCGGTTGTCGCGGATGCCGGCATTAATCTATGATTCAGGGAACATTCCGTCACACTCACGCGAGTGCCGGTACGCCCAGGCGGCCGGAGTTTGGAGAATAATGTCTGACACCGTTGTCGCGCCGACAGGCGGCGCTTTCCTGCTGGGCCGCACCAGCGCCGCTGACATACAGACGCCCGAGTCGTTTGATGAGGACCTGCGCCTGATGGCCAACAGTGCCAGCCAGTTCGTGGAGCGGGAGTACCGGCCCGTTGAGGAACGGGTCGAGGCACTGGACTACGACGAGTCCCGGCGTCTGCTGGCGAAGGCCGGTGAGCTTGGTCTGCTTGCGCTGGACGTTCCCGGGGAGTACGGCGGCCTGGCCCAGAGCAAGACGGCCAGCATGCTGGTAACGGAGAAGCTGGCCCAGACCGGGTCTTTCAATGTCACCTTCAACGCGCATGTCGGCATCGGCACGCTGCCGCTCGTGTACTTCGGTACCGAAGAGCAGAAGCAGCGTTACCTGCCGAGGCTCGCCACTGGTGAGTGGGTTGCGGCCTATTGCCTCACCGAGGACACCTCGGGCTCGGACTCACGGGCTGCGCGGGCAACGGCGGTCCGCGACGGTGAGGAGTGGGTGCTCAACGGCAGCAAGATGTGGATCAGCAATGCCGGTTTCGCCGATCTGTTCACGGTGTTCGCTCAGGTCGACGGCAAGGAGTTCACTGCCTTCCTCGTCGAGAAGGACGCGCCGGGCCTCAGCCTGGGTGGCGAGGAAGAGAAGATGGGCATCAAGGGTTCCTCGACCCGCAGGCTCATTCTCGAGAACGTGCGCATTCCGGCCGGCAACCTGCTGGGCGAGACCGGCAAAGGCCACAAGATTGCCTTCTCCATCCTGAATATCGGCCGCCTGAAGCTGGCTGCCGGAGCCATAGGCGGTGCCAAGCAGATGCTGCGTCTTGCCGCGCGTTACGCGAGCGAGCGTGAGCAGTTCGGAGTGGCCATCGGCACGTTCGGCCTGATTCAGGAGAAGCTGGGTGAGATGCAGGCGGGGACCTACGCGCTGGAAAGTGCCGTCTACCGGGTGACCGGCGATCTCGATGCCAGGCTTGCCTCCTCGGCTGACACGGATGTGCTGCAGACCCTGGATGAGTACGTGGTTGAGTACTCGTTCATCAAGGTGTTCGGTTCCGAGATTCTCGATGAGATCATCGATGAGACGCTGCAGATCTTTGGTGGCAACGGTTTCAGTGCCGAGTTCCCGGTCGAGGCTGCCTACCGCAATTCACGCATCAACCGCATCTTCGAGGGGACCAACGAGATCAACAGGCTGCTGACCTCAGGGCAGCTGCTCAAGCGAGCCATGGCGGGCCGGCTCGATGTGATGAGTGCGGCGCAGCAGGCGCTGGGTGGCGTGGTGCCGGCGGCCGACCCGGCTGTACCCGAGGCGCTCAGGCCGGCTGATGAAGCTGTCCAGAACCTCAAACAGGCCATCCTGGTTGTTGCCGGTGCGGCAGTGATGGCCTGGATGCAGCAGATCGACCAGGAACAGGAAGTCATGGCGCGGGTGGCCGACATGATTGCGCTGGCGTATCTGGCAGAATCTGCACTGCTCCGTGCGCAGCGTCCGGACAGCCCGGCTGCTGCAGTGGACCTGGCCCGGCTGTACGCTTTCGGGGCTGTTGACCGGGCGCGGCTCCTGGCAACCGAGGCGCTCAGGCGCATTCCCCAGGGCTCGGCCCAGTCCGCCCGGATGGCGGGATTCCTGCCTGAGCATGGCGTTGACCTCATCGGCCTGCGTCGCGATATTGCCGCTGCAGCACAGGAAAAGGGAGGTTATCTGCTGGGCTGACCGGGAAGGCTGCCGGGTCATTCCCGGCAGTTGTCCCGCAAGTACTTGCAATCAGGTCCATGGCACCTTAAGATTTAAGGCGATACCCGGATTCCTGGCTAGCGCCGGGGCACCGCCATAATGGAGGCAGCCATGGACCAGAAACTGAAATCACTGAACGCCACCCTCTCAAACATTGAGAAGCAGTTCGGCAAGGGCGCCATCATGCGCCTGGGAGATGACGTCCGCACGCTGAATCATGGAGTCATTTCCACCGGCAGCATGAGCGTCGACCTTGCGCTTGGTGTGGGTGGCGTACCGCGGGGCCGCATCATCGAGATTTACGGACCCGAGTCCGGCGGCAAGACCACGATGAGCCTGCATATCGTTGCCGAAGCGCAGCGCAGTGGTGGTGTCGCGGCATTCGTGGACGCGGAGCACGCTCTCGATCCCAGCTACGCCCGCGCGCTTGGCGTGGATACGGACAACCTTCTGGTGAGCCAGCCGGATACGGGTGAGCAGGCACTTGAGATCACCGAACTGCTGGTGCGCAGCGGTGCAGTTGACGTGATTGTGATTGACTCTGTCGCCGCACTCGTGCCCCGCGCGGAAATCGAAGGCGAGATGGGTGACACCCACGTCGGCCTGCAGGCCCGGCTCATGAGCCAGGCGCTCCGCAAGCTCACGGGTGTGCTCAGCAAGAGCCACACCACCGC
>CAZPLV010000070.1:0-8807 GCA_964587295.1 uncultured bacterium | reverse complement strand
TGAGATGCCGTCAACTGCTTTGACCTCTCCATCATCGGATTGGAAATGAACCTCGAGGTTGTTCACTTCCAGAATCTTGTCTGAATCCATTTACGATGCCTCTCTAGCAGGGGCGTGCAGCAGCACGCGGCCAGCCCACGGTGTGGACTCCTGTGGATTGCGACATTTTACGTTTCGCATCAGAACAGTGTCAAACAGGAGTTCACCACCAAGGGTACAACGCTGAGGCGGCTCAGGGGCGGTAATCACGCTCTCCGGCGTCCACGGCGACGTTAAGCACGTTCTCTTTCGGCGGCAGCGGGCAGGTGGCGTGCGGTGTGAATGCGCAGGGAGGGTTGTAGGTTCTGTTGAAATCAATGACAACCCGGCCATTCTCCGGTTTCGCGGTCTGCACGAAACGGCCGGCCCCGTAAGTGCTCTTTCCACTGGTGGCGTCGCGGAACACGAAGAACTGCGGCTCGTCCGGCTCGCTCAGCGAGATCAGCGAACGTTCCTCGCCGCCAAGGCGGAAACGCCACTCGCCGGTTGCATTCAGCTGCTTCTCGTCGCCGATGGCATTCAGGTAGTGAATCACGCGCGGCTCCGCCCACGGGCTGAACCCGGCCTCAACCGCAAATTCCTCAGCCGCCGGGTACCAATGCGATCCCCTGAAGTCACGGCGCTGCTGCGAGGCGTTGTCCCAGGTGCGTACACCTATACGGTCACCGCGCCGTACGACCAGGAAGGACTGCTCTCCGATTACGAAGCGCTCGCCCTGGGTGCCGTCAAAAGTCAGTTCACCTGAGGTGGCCGGCCCGGAACTGCTGCTGATGACAGACGGTGCCACAATCTCCAGCTGGACGGAATTGCCCTCGCGGATCAGATTGGCCGCATGCGCAGGCACACCCGGCGCCAGCCGGATGGCAGCGTCCCCGGCCGACCCCAGGCTGTGCACACCCTCATCAATCCAGTGCAGTCCGGTGACGGTGAGCCAGCCCCAGTCCGCCCGGAGCTTCCGTTCGTATTCTTCGCGCCATTCAGTAATCGATTCAGTTCCCATAATTCCTTCCGGTGGGACCGTACAGTTGTGTCCCTGCAGGGATTATCGGCCTGATGCGGCAGTGCGGATGTATTGCGACTGGCCGGTTCAGCCTGGCGGCAGTCGCACCGTGACGCCGAACTCGTTGCCCGCGTCCAGCGCCCGCCCCCAGGCTGCGCCACCCCAGCGCTCGGCTATGGAGCGGACTATGAACAGGCCAAGACCCATGCCCCTGGAACGGCCGGAGCGTAGCCGTGAATCCGGAGAAAACACCTGGCTGAGCCGTTCTTCGCTGAGGGGTTGCCCCTCGTCCCGGACCCAGATCCTGAGCAGGTGCCGGTCGGCGTCAGCTGCAGTGCCAATACGGATTGTTGCATCTGTCGGCCCGTGTACCGCCGCATTCTCAATGAGGTTGACCAGCACCTGCAGCAGTTTGTCCTCATCGGCATACACCGTCACATCGGAAACCGAGGCGCGGTCCAGCCGGACACGCCGGTCAAGCAGCTGGTCGCGCAGCACCATTTCCGCCCGTTCCAGCTGTTCATGCAACTGGACCCGGCGCAGGGCCGGGGGCTTCACGTCGACCGTCAGGTCGTGCAGCAGACGCACCAGGCGCTGTGCTTCGGCACTGGCCAGATTCTGGAAGCGTTCCCGCATCGAAGCGGGCAGTTCCGGATCGGCCAGCGCCTCGAGTGCGGAAGTGATGCTGGTTACGGGTGTTCTCAGCTCGTGCGACAGTACCGCGAGCAGCTCGCGGGCCTCCTCGCGCGTGTTTCGTGCCTCGCTGACATCCGTCAGCAGCAGCCCGCCGGGGATGCCCCGGGCCCGGAGCGTACGCTGTCTGGTCTGCAGTTCAATGCTGGTGCCACTGAGCAGCGCATCCTCAAGCCGGTGGTCGCGCAGCACGGTCAGCGCCTGCATGCCCAGGGCGGCTTCCCGCCGGACCGCCAGCAGTTCGCAGGCGGCATCATTCATGAAGCGGACGGTGCCGTCCGAATCCGTCAGGACAATGCCTTCGGTCAGCTGCTGCAGCAGATTCTCAGTCTGCATCGGACTCAGGTGGGTTCAGACGGTAACCGCGGCCCCGGACCGTGCGGATCCAGTCGCTGCCCAGCACTGCCCGCAGCTGCGCCACGTGCTGGTCAACAGTACGGTCAGTGCCCATGAAATCCTCCCCCCACACGCGGTCGAGCAGCTCGCTGCGCGAACAGACCCGGCCGGCATTGGCTGCCAGGTGGCTGAGCAGGTCGAATTCCCTGCGGGTCAGGTTCAGCAGCTGTCCGTCCAGCTCGGCAGCTCCTTCAGCCGGACGCACCGAGAGCGGACCGACCGCAACCGAGTCGGGCCGGCCACTGCGGCGCAGCAGGGCGCGCAGTCTGGCAACAAGCTCCGCGTTGCTGAACGGCTTTGTCAGGTAATCGTCAGCACCGGATTCCAGACCGTCCACCTTGTCAGCTTCAGTGGCCCGTGCCGTCAGCATCAGTACCGGCTTGCGAAGGCTCGAATCGCCCTGCAGCTCCCGTAGCCGCTGCAGCCACCGGGTGCCGCTCTCACCGGGCAGCATCCAGTCAAGGACAATCACATCGGCGCCTTGCGCCAGGTCGTCTGCCTCAGCCGTCGAAGCAGCTTCCAGCACATTGAAACCCGCCTTGCCCAGGTGAAAGGCCAGCAGCTCGCGGACGGCTGCCTCATCTTCTACCAGCAGAACGGTGGTGCCTGACTGCAGTGCCATGGACTGATGATACGGCCGGCCATGTCAGGTGACTGTCAGTGCGGTCCCTGGGTCTGACGGCAAGCTGACAATCACCGTGCCACAATGACGTCATGACACAGCCCGGTGCACACGGCTTCGAGCAGAATCTGCACGAACTGGTAACGGAACTGGTCCGCATGCTGAGCCTGGTGCGGCACGGCAACAGCCTGGCGCAGCGGGCACTGGTTGAGCGTGATGCGACGGCAGCCGAGGAGTGTGCAGTCAACGAGGAATCAGTAGACCGGATGATGGAGGACCTGGAGCGTCAGGTGCTCACGATCATTGCGCGGCACCAGCCGACCGCCGGTGACCTCCGCTTCCTGGGCGCGGTCTACCGTTCGCTGGCCGATGTCGAGCGCGCAGGTGACTACGCCCTGCACGTCGCCCGGGCGGGCGCAGAGCTGGCGGCTGAGCAGCCCATCAAGAAGTACGTCGATCTGAACAGGATCATGGAAGTCATCGACGAGATGATCGAACGGACCATGAAGGCGCTGACTGAGTCTGATGCGGCGGCTGCCCGTGAGGCACTGGCGATGGATGACGAGATTGATGTTCTCGAACAGCAGATCCAGCGGGAACTGCTGACGCTGATGATGGAAAACCCGCGGGCCGTCGGACCGGGCATGCTGCTGATCAGCACGACGCGGTATCTGGAGCGGCTTGGGGACCATCTGGAGAACGTGAACGAGCATCTGATTTTCTGGCTGACCGGCGAGCGGCTCTGAGCAGCAGCTGACCGCACAGTCAATAAACGGGTGGAGCCGACCCTCATCCAGGTTCGGCTCCACCCGCTTACTGATGGTTGGGGCGCTTACTGCGCCATGGGCAGTTCATCCTCGAACAGCCAGCAGGACACCAGGTGCCGGATACCGGTGTCGCCTTCCGTCTTCACGAAGTGGGGTGGCGGCTCGAAGCGCTCGAACGTGACCGTGACAGATGCGCCATCGTCACTGACCGTTGCAGCTTCCAGCATGGTGCCGGTTTCTTTCATGATCATTTCCAGGGCGGCGCGGGCCGGCTGCACACCAAGTGGCGCACGCACGCTGATGTTCAGGCCGTCACGGCGCATCTCGCCGATTTCCGGCAGCTCCTTGCCTTCCATCCGTTTCGCCTGGACTGCCGCCACGACGTCGCGACCTTCCCAGCCGCAGTGCCTGAGTGCATGCGGGCAGCGGGTGTGGAAACGGCAGCCGTTGGGCAGGTCCACCGGGCTGGGGATTTCGCCCCGCGCCTCAAGGGGCGGCTTGACCACGGTCGGATCGGGCTCCGGGCTTGCCTCAAGCAGCAGGCGGGTGTACGGGTGCAGCCGCTCGCTGATTATCTGCTCGGTCGGTCCGATTTCCACCACCTGACCCAGGTACATGATGGCGGTGCGGTCAGACACATAGCGGATGGTCGGCAGGTCGTGGCTGACATAAATGATTGAGATGCCACGCTCATCGCGGAACTTGCGCAGCAGGTTCAGCACTCCGGCCCGGATGGACACATCCAGCATCGATACCGGTTCGTCAGCCACCATGAATCTGGGTTCCAGCACGATGGCGCGGGCGATGGCCACCCGCTGCCTCTGGCCGCCGGACAGTTCGTGCGGATAGCGGTCCATGTACAGTTCGGCCGGTCTCAGTCCAGCGTCACTGAGCGCCCTGGCAACGCGTTCGGCCACTTCCTCGCCCTTGGCCAGCCGGTGGATCCTGAGTGGCTCGCCGACAATTTCCCGGATGGTGAAGCGCGGGTTGAGCGTCTCGTAAGGATCCTGGAACACCATCTGAGCGTTGCGGCGGAATGCCTTCAGCTCCGCCCGCCTGATGGACTGGACTTCCTGTCCGTCGAAGCGGATGGAGCCGTCGGTCACATCCTGGAGCCGTACCAGTGTTTCGCCGGTCGTGGTCTTGCCGGAGCCGGACTCACCGGCCAGGCCCAGAATCTCGCCTTCCAGCACTTCGAAGCTGACGCCGTCAACTGCGTGCACGACAGCTTTTCCTTTCACATGCCGGTTGCGCGGTGCGGGGAAGTGCCTGACCAGATTGTCGACTTCAAGCAGTTTGCCGCCACGCTCCGGTGCGGGCGTTTCGCTGGTGGGAACCATGCTGAGCGGAACACCGGTGATGCGCTCGCCCACCTGCTGCCAGGTGCGGTTGTCAGAAGCCTGAACCCGGAATTCCTCTGCGAGCTCCGGGAAATGGCAGGCAGAGATGCGGCCCGGTGCGACTTCAACCGGCAGCGGTTCCTCGGCCAGGCAGCGCTCCTGAACGAAGGGGCAGCGTTCTGCAAAACGGCAGCCGGTCGGCGGGTCAAGCAGGTTTGGCGGGCTTCCCGGGATGGAGATGAGTTCCTTCTGGGCGCCCTCGAGGGTGGGGAAAGCGTTGCGCAGGCCCATTGTGTAAGGGTGGAACGGCGAACCGAACACCTCGCGGACCGCGCCTGACTCCATGACCTTGCCGGCGTACATGACCGTCACCGTGTCGCAGGTCTGGACAACCACGCTGATGTCGTGGGTGATGAACAGCAGCGCCATTCCGTGCTCGCGCCGCAGCGCTGCCAGCCGGGCGAGAATCTGGGCCTGGGTAACGACGTCAAGCGCGGTGGTGGGCTCGTCAGCGATGATCAGCTTCGGCTCGAGGGCCAGTGCCATCGCAATTACGGCACGCTGCTTCATTCCGCCCGACATTTCGAACGGATAGGCGTTCAGCCTGCCCGGGTCGATGCCGACTTCGCGGAACAGCGTTGCCGCGTGCGCCATTGCGTCCTGGCGGCTGATTCTGATGTGCGCCTGCATCGCTTCCACAATCTGGTCGCCGACCCGCTGAATCGGGTCGAGTGCGTTCATGGCAGCCTGAGATATCCAGGCGATGTCTTTCCAGCGGGTGCGGCGCATGCTCTCGGCGTCGAGGGCAACGAGGTCGCGGCCGGCAAAGTCCACGCCACCACCGGCAATTGAACCGTTCGGGGGCAGCAGCCGCAGCAGGCTCTTGGCGGCAGTGGTCTTGCCGCAGCCGGATTCACCGACCAGGCCCATTGCCTCGCCCGGCTTCAGGCGCAGGCTCATGCCGTCGACGGCCCGGACCGGTCCTTCGCTGGTGCGGTAGTGGATTTCAAGGTCTCTTACGTCAAGCAGTGGATTCATGTCAGTGGTACTCATCAGCGGGACCTCAGGCGCGGGTTGGCTATTACTTCAAGCGAACGCGAGATGAAGAACACACCCAGCACCGTCAGCATGATGAACGCTCCGGGCGGAATGTTCCACCACCAGGCGGTGCGCCAGGCGCCGGACAGGCGGGCGTTGTGCAGGATGCCACCCCAGGAGATGCTCTGGGGTGGTCCCAGTCCCAGGAACGAAAGCGTCGCTTCGGCAATGATCGAAGAGCCGACGATAATGGCCAGCTGCAGCAGCACGAGCGGCAGTATGTTCGGGGCAATGTGCAGGTAGAGGATGCGCATGTCCGAGGCGCCGGCGACGCGGGCGGCCTTGACGAACGGCCGTTCGGACAGTGAGAGCACCTGCGAGCGGATCAGGCGGGCAACCGTGCGCCAGGTGAGCAGTGACACGGCGACAATCACGATGGTCAGGCTGGGGTCGAACAGAAGCACCAGGATCATGGCGAACGGTTCAAACGGGATGCCGTACATCACGTCGACAGTGCGCATGAGGATGTTGTCGGTCCGGCCCTTGAAGTAACCGGCAAACAGACCTACGTTGGTGCCGATCAGCACCACCAGTGCGGCTCCGAGGAAGCCCACCAGCAGGGCGATGCGTGAGCCGTAGACGTTCTGGCTGAACAGGTCACGGCCCAGGTGGTCGGTACCGAACCAGTGCTGCGCCGTGGGTGGGGCCAGCTTGTTCACGAAGGCATCGGAACCGATGACGGCTGCCTGACCGTCCACCAGACCGATGGCGCGGAAGTGCCGTTCGGTTCCGGTTTCCAGCCGGGTCCAGTCACTGCCGTCGAAGGAGAGCACAACGCCGTTGCGGCCCGCGGCCATGGCAGTGCCGTCGTCGTTGATCCAGGCGGCGCGCAGGGCGCGGCTGTCAGGAGAGCTGTCCTCAATCCACCCGGCATCAACACGCCGCAGCAATGTGCCCCGCTCGCCGACCACCAGGGCCGTTCCGTCAGCGGCAATATGTATGCCATTGAGGTCGCGGAAACTGGGCAGCGTGATGAGCTCGAGTTCGCCGTCCTGCATGGTGATGGTCACGCCACGCTGCCCGACGATGAGGGCTCCGTCGCCGTCCGCAGCAACTGCCGAAAGGTCGATGTTGCGGCCCAGCGGGCTTTCGAGTTCGCTGACGGCCGTACCGTCCAGCTGCAGGATCGTTTCACGTGCACCGATCAGAATGGCAGTTCCGTCACTGAGCCAGGTGGCGTCAGCCAGGTTTGTGCTGACACCGGTTTCCAGAACGGTCCACTCGTCAGACCCGGCCGGCAGCAGCGCGGCTGTGCCTGAATCGCCGGCAATCAGCAGCGTGCCGTCTGAATTGAAGGTGGCAGTGTTCAGGTCGGCTTCAAAGGGAGTTTCGACTGTGGTCCAGCGGTTTTCGTCGCGTTCCCAGGCGCTGCCTTCACGCCCGACCACGATGGTGCGCCCGCTGCCCGAGTCAATGGCTGACAGCGCCAGGCTTCCGAGCGCTGCCTGCAGGCGCCAGTTCTCTCCGTCAAAAGTGAGGACAGAACCTTCCTCTTCCTCGGTGATGGCCCACGGGTCGTGGGTGGCGATGAGCGGCGCAAACGCCGCCATGGCGATGATGAGCAGCAGGATGAAGCCACCGGTCAGTGCCAGCGGGTCGCCGGTCACCAGTTTGAGTGCAGGAATGATGCGCTTCACTTGAGCCTCACCCGCGGGTCCAGGATTCCGTAGAACATGTCAGCGAGGAAGTTCATCACGATCACCAGCACGGCGAGCAGCAGGAAGGTTGCCTGCGCAAGCGGGAAGTCAGAGGCGCGGACTGCCTGCAGCACCTCGCGGCCGAGGCCCGGCCAGCTGAAGACAACTTCAACAACCACCTGCCCTCCGGCCGCAAGGCCGATGGTGACCGCCAGCTGGGTGATGACCGGCAGCAGCGCGTTACGGGCAGCATGCCGGTAAAGGATGCGCTGTTCGGTGAGACCTTTAGCGCGGGTCATTTCGATGAAGTCCTCGCCGTACACCTCGAGCATCGTGTTGCGCATGATCAGCAGCGGCGTGCCCAGGTAGAACAGGGCGATGACCAGAGCCGGCATTATCAGGTGGTTCAGGAAGTCCATCGTGAATATCTTGTCGAGGAAGCCGCTGGCCTCGTATGGCAGTGTGCGCATGCCGGAAGTCGGCAGCCAGCCGAGCGTGACCCCGAACACGAGCACTGCGATCATGCCGGTCCAGAACATCGGAGCGGAGCGGAACATCAGCCCCAGAATGATGCCGATGGTGTCCGCGGCCTTGCCGCGCCGCCAGGAGAGCCAGGCGCCAAGGGGTATGCCGATACCGTAAGCGGCAGCGATGGCAACGAGCATGAGGACCATGGTGTTGCCGAACTTCTCCCAGATGATGTCGGCGACCGGCGCATTGTAATAGAAGGAAGTGCCGAAATCGCCCTGCACCACGTTGCGCAGGTAAAGGAGATACTGCTCGAACAGCGGCCGGTCGAGGCCGAAGCGTTCACTCAGCAGCGCACGGTCTTCCGGGCTGAAGCCCTGGGTGACCAGTGCTGCCGTGGGGTCGGGCAGGCCGAGCCGGAACAGGAAGAACAGCAGCGTCACGATTATGAACAGGGTGCCGAGCGCCTGCAGGGCACGTTTCAGGACGTAGGAGCCGCTAGGCATTACAGTTCCCGTATTCAGTCAAAATATGCATTACATACATCCCGGGTCGTTACAAGGAGAACCGGGAGGCCGCATCTGCAACCTCCCGGCATGACGTCATTTTCAGTGAGCTACAGGGAAGCTGGCTTCCTCAGCGCTGAATCATGCCCTCGTCGTCCCAGCTGTAGCCTGCTTCCTCCAGCAGTTCGCGGGCAAGGTCGAGGTCATAATCGAAGCGCTCGACGAACGGGTTGTGCCAGAA
>CAZPLV010000069.1:0-8814 GCA_964587295.1 uncultured bacterium | reverse complement strand
ATAAGCAGGCGGATCGGAGCTGCCCGTTGAACAGCTGGCAACCCCTGCGTGACCACCTGAACCGGCGCACCACCCGTGACTGCGGCTTCCCGGCCATGGCTGAAGCCGGCATCCTGGTGCCCGTGCTCATGGCGGACAAGGGAGCGGAGCTGCTGTTCACCGTCCGCTCCAGCCGCATGCGACGCCACCCCGGTCAGATCGCCTTTCCCGGCGGTCACGTTGATCCTGGTGAGACACTGCTTCAGGCGGCACTGCGGGAGACATTCGAGGAAGTCGGCCTTGAGGTGAGTGAGCAGGACGTTCTGGGTCAGCTGGACAGCCAGCCTTCACCGACCGGTACCTGCGCCACCCCGTTCGTCGCGCTGGTGGACTGGCCCCAGCAGCTGACGCTGCAGGACCTGGAGGTCGACAGCACCTTCACCGTGCCGCTCAGCGAGCTGCAGGCCATCGAACCCGAAAGCCGCATGGTGCACCAGGAAACGTTCAGCCGGCTGCTGTACAACTATGCATGGCAGGACCGGCAGATCTGGGGGCTCACCGGCAACGTGCTGCACGAGTTCCTCACCGCCGTCAGCAGTGCGCTGCCGCAGGAGGTGGCCTCATGAAGCGGCGGGAGTACAAGGTCATCCGCGGTGACGACCGCTTCATCTACTCGACCGGCGAACTGGTGGAAGCCCTGCAGGGTGCAGGCGTCCTCACCGACGCGGCACTCAGCATCGCCCGAGCTTTCGAGGGCCACCTGCGCAGTCGCACCAGCACCACCATCAGCCTGGAAGAGGTCATGGACCGGCTTGAGCGACTGATTGCCGAACGCGTGAACCGCGAGATTGCAACCCGCTTCCGCAAGCAGACACCGCCGTTCGTACCGCTGCTGGTCGCCCGGGGAGACAAGATCGAACCGTTCAGCATCCGCAAGCTGACCAGGTCACTGGAGTCACTTGGCCTGAAGTTCAAGACGGCCAACGGCGTGGCCCGGCAGGTTGAGCAGACGCTGCGCACCCAGGGTTCGGAAACCGTGCCCTACATGGTCATGACCCACAACGTTGCCCTGGCGCTTGAAGCCAACCTCGGCCGGGACTGGCGCGCACTGTTCGAGGCGACACTGAGCCGGCCAGCGGAAATCGCCGTCGAGGAAAGCGGAGGAAGCCTCCTGCCGTTCTCGCGCGGCGTCGTCAGCCGCTCGCTCATGGCCATAGGCCTGGGCCCGGAAATGGGCTACCGCCTGGCAAACACACTGGAGAACCGCCTGTGGCGCTCCGGCAGCCACCAGGTGACGCGGCCGCAACTCCGCGAACTGGTCACCCAGCTGCTGCAGGAAGAGGCAGGCGAACAGTTCGCCCGCCTTTATGACGTGCTGCACAACTTCAAGCTGTCCGGCACCCCGACCGTCGTGCTGGTCGGCGGCGCCCCGGGCGTGGGGAAGAGCACCATAGCCGCCGAACTCGCCTACCGCCTGGGAATCGGCCGGCTGGTGTCAACCGACTCGGTCCGCGAGGCGCTGCGCTCGCTGATCAGCCCGGAACTCAGCCCGGTTCTGCACGCCAGCACCTTCAACGCCTGGAAAGCCGAGGTGCTGCCTGAGGAAAGCGCGGCCGCCCGGCCGCACAAGCAGCAGGTGATCCGCGGCTTCATGTCACAGGTGCGCATGCTCGGACCGGCACTGAACGGCATCATGAGCCGCAGTCTCGAGGAAGCGGCTTCCGTCGTGCTCGAGGGCGTTCACCTCGTGCCCGGCGCCTCGATGCGGATGGATGTTTCCGCCAGGGTGATACCCATCATGCTGGTGGTGGAGGACAAGGACAGCCACCGTGACCACTTCGCCTTCCGGGAGCGCCAGACCGCCTCAAAACGGATGGAGCAGACTTACGTCGAACACTTCCGGGAAGTGCGTCTCATCCAGGATTACCTGCTGGAACAGTCACGCCACGAGGGAGTCCAGGTGATTGACGCCACCGACGCGGATGACGCCGTGGAAGCCTGCCTGCACCACGTGCTCAGCACGCTGTTCACGGCCCGGCTGGACCCTGGCGCTGTGGCGGGCGGATAGCCGGTGGCCGCACCGGTAAAATCCCACCACGGGGCTCACGTTCTGCACGTAGACTGATTACTGATGAGTACGATGCCTGAACCGGCGCTCAAGACGACTTCCCTGACGAAACAGTACCGCGGCCGACCCGTCGTGCGTGACCTGAGCTTTCAGGTGCTGCCCGGCGAGGTTTACGCGCTGGTGGGCCCGAACGGGGCGGGCAAGACCACGGTCATCCGGCTCGTTTCCGGACTCGCTTTTCCGAGCAGCGGTGAAGTGCAGCTGCTGGGCGGCAACCCGCACACCGACCCGCAGGTCAGGGCCGGACTCGGCGCCATGGTTGAGGCTCCGGCAGCCTTCTATCCCTACCTGAGTGGCCGGGCCAACCTCGAGCTGCAGGCCAGGCTTGCCGGCGGAGTACCCGCCGAGCGGATCACGGAAGTGCTGGCAATGGTGGAACTCGGCGCGGCGGCAGAACGGCCCGTCGGGGTGTACAGCCTGGGCATGCGCCAGCGGCTCGGCGTTGCGGCGGCAATCATGACGCGCCCGCGGATGCTGATTCTGGACGAGCCTGCCAGCGGCATGGACCCACTCAGCCTGCACCTCGTCCACCGGGTCCTGCGCAACGCGGCCCGTGACGGATCTGCCGTGCTCATCTCGACGCATCACCTTGAGGAAGTCGTGTCGTACTGCAACCGGGTGGGCATCATGGAAGCCGGCCGGCTGGTTGACGAGGTGGATCTGGGGCGGCGCGGCAGGCGCTACCGGGCGCGGGTGTCGGACGTGCACGCTGCGGTCGTCGCACTGCAGGTCCAGCCGTTTGTCGAGGAGGCACGGGCCCGTGAGGACGAGGTCGTGTTCACGGTCAATGACCCCGAGCGGCTCGGCCGGGTGTCTGTCGTGCTGGGAGCCTCGGACATCGAGCTGCTGGAGCTGACTCCGGACGTGTTCAACCTGCGCGCCTATTACTACGAACGCATGTCCGGCAGGCGCAGCGTGGACCCGAACGAGACCCAGGACGGAGTGCGGCCATGACGCTTGCGCTGCTGCAGCTTGAGTTCGGCAAGTGGCTCCGCCTGGCCAGCGTGCGCTTCAGTCTCGCGCTGCTGGTGCTGCTGCCGGTCCTGTGGGCCTACGCCCCGGGAATATTTGACGTATACGGCGTGTTCATCGTCAGCGGCTACCAGGTGCCGGCACTGAGCCTGCTCTCGGGCATGGAGTTCCTTTTTCCGCTGCTCGTGGCCATTATCAGCGCCGAACTGCTGGGCTCGGAGATCGGTTACGGCACGCTGCGGGCGACACTGCTTCGGCCCGTGACCCGGGCGCAGTGGATGATTGCCAAGATGGCCGTGGCGGTGCTGCTTCCGTTCATGCTGCTGGCCTTCGTGCTGCTGGTGTCCGCACTGGCGGGCCTGTTTTACGGTTACGGCGACTTCGTGGGCGGCACCGGTCTGGGTGCCGGAGGACTGGTGGGGCAGGGCGTCACCGGCGCCGGCCAGGCATTCGGCGAGCTGCTGCGCGCCTACCTCGTGGCGGCCTACAGCCTGGTGCCGGTTTCCCTGCTGGCCCTGCTCCTGACCGTCGTATTCATGAACGCCGCCAGCGGCGCGCTCGCCACACTCGGCATCCTGATAGTCAGCGGCCTGCTGGTCGTGTTCACCTGGCTCAGCCCGTACCTGCCCACGACCCAGCTGAATGCCTACCTGGCCACCAGTCAGCAGCTGGTCACGCCGCTGATACTGATTACGGTTTACGCCATGGCTTTTGCACTGCTGGCCGTGGCAACTTTCGAGCGGAAGGATTTCTGATGAAAGGCCTGAAACTGCTTGCCTGCCTGCTGCTGGTTTCGGCCGTGGCAGTCCGGGCCCAGTCAATCGCCTATACCGTCCAGGTTGTGGCTGTTTCGGACCAGTCGCAGGCGTTCAGCCTGATCCGGGAACTCGGTGTCGACGGCTATCCGGCCTATGCCACCCGGGCGCAGACGGACCAGGGTGACGTGGTGCGCGTACGGATCGGCGGTTTTGCCAACCGTGCCGCCGCCCTGCTCTATGCGGAGACAATGCCGGACTTCCCGGCTGACGGTGGCCGGCCGCTGCCGGCGCTGGCGGACAACATTCCCCAGGGCGTCATGCCATTTGAGCCGCGCCTGCTGCTGTCAGAGGATCTGCCTGGGTTCACCCTGCTTGACTGGGACGGGCACATCGCCGTGGAGCTGCCGGCGGGTGAGGCGGACAGCAGGACCTACCGTGTCATCCGGGACGGCATGACCGTGGAATTCTCCGCCTGGCTGGCCTGGCCTGATGACGAAGGCATGGTGCTGCGTTACCGCGACGAGCCGCTCTGGCCTGAAGGCTGGCAAGGGCTTGACGGTGAACTGCTGCAGCAGGAGATGAACACCCGGCTCAACTTCATCGCCGGTCGCCTGGGCGTCAGTGAATCACAGCTCAGGACAGGAGTCCGCGACCGGGCGGGCCTGCCCGTGCTGGTTGTGCTTGAGCGTTTCAGTCCCTGGGTCAGCCTGGAAGTCGGTCAGCTCCTGGGCGCAAGCGGACCCGCAGCTGACGGTGAACCGCACTGGGCGGGTCCGTTGCTGGGTGAGGCAAGCCCTGAGCCGCAGCGGTCCGTCCTGCTTCAGGCTTCCGCTGATCTGCCGGTGGCAGACCTGCAGACGGATAACTGGACCGTGACGTTCGACGATCCGTTCATGCTGCAGTCGCTGCCGGGATCCACAAGAAGCTGGCGGGCCGCAGTAGGCGCACCGCTGTGGACGGATGGCACCCATCTGCTGGCCCGCCATGCGGGAAGCCTTCTGCTTTACGATTTCGTCGACCGCCGTTAGGCGACAGCCGCAACCCTGTTCTCTTCCCCGGGAGCCGGAACTTCCTGCCCGGCAAGCCAGCGTTCGGCCGTCATTGCCGCACGGGTGCCAGCACCGATGCTGGTGCCCAGCTGCCTGTAAATCTCGTCAGCCACGTCACCGGCAGCAAAGACACCGGGGATGCTGGTGTAGATTTCGTCACGCACCTTCACGTAGCCGGTTTCGCTGAGTTCAACCAGACCGCCCAGCCAGGCGGTGTTGGGTGTGTGGCCGATGTAGACGAAGACACCGTCAGCCTCGATCACGCGTTCCTCGCCGCTGTTCACGTCGCGGACACGGACGCCCGTAACCTGACCGTCTTCGCCCAGAACCTCGTCAACAACCTGGTTCCACTCGAAGTGCATGCGCTCATTGGCGAAGGCGCGTTCCTGGGCAACCTTGTTGGCCCGCAGTTCATCGCGCCGGTGGATTACGGTGACCCGCTCGGCAAACTTCGTAAGGAACAGGCCCTCTTCGATCGCGGCGTCACCGCCACCGACCACGACCACGTTGCGGCCACGGTAGAAGAAGCCGTCACAGGTGGCGCAGGTGGACACGCCCCGGCCATAGAAATCGTCCTCACCCGGCACGCCGAGGCGGCGGGGGTTGGCGCCGGTGGCCAGGATGATGCTGCGGCCGATGTAGTCCTGCTCATAGCCCGTGACCCTGAAACGGCCGTCAGGCAGCTGCTCGAGGGAGCTGACTTCCTCCATCAGGATGCGGGCGCCGAACTTCTCGGCCTGGCTGACCATGCGCTGCGACAGCTCGGGGCCGGAAATGGCTTCCGGAAAGCCCGGGTAGTTCTCGACGTCGTTCGTCTGGGCAATCTGGCCGCCCGGCAGGCCCTTCTCGAGCACCAGGGTGTCGAGCTGACCGCGGCTGGCATAGATGCCGGCAGTCAGGCCAGCCGGCCCGCCGCCAACGATCACCACATCGGTTTCCACTGTTTTTCTGTCGCTCACGACTTCCTCCATCACTATAAATACTATAGCACCGCTGGCTTCTGCTGCTGCCTCTGAGGTTACCGCGCCAGCCGGGCCAACAGAGCCTCAAGTGGCAGCTGCTACAATTCTCACTGTGTCCAAGACCGCCGCCCCCCTCAACAATCCGCTGCTTCTCGATGACTTCCTGATACGTTTCAGGGACATCACCGCAGAGCACATCGTACCCGCAGTGAAAGAAGCAATCCGGGAAGCCGAGCAGCAGGTAGCCACGATCGTGCAGGCATCGGGACCCCACAGTTACGACTCCCTGGTCGGTGCCCTGGACCGGCTCGAGGAGCGCACGGACCGCATAATCACCGTCTGCTCGCACCTCAATGCCGTCAGCAGCACGAACGAGGTGCGCGAGGCGTACCAGCAGGTGCTGCCGCTCTACTCACGCTACAGCAACGGACTCCGCTCCAACCAGGAACTGTGGGCCGTACTGAAAGACTACGCTGCCAGCCCCGAGGCTGCCGGACTGCCGCCGGTCCGGCGCCGCAGGCTCGACAACCTGCTGCGCGAGTTCACCCGCCAGGGTGCGGACCTGTCACAGGCCGACCGTGAACAGCTCCAGGAGCTGTTCACGGAACTGGCCGAGCTGCAGAACCGCTTCGGCGAGAACGTCCTCGATGCCACTGCCGCTTTTGAGCTCCACCTCACCGACGAAGCCGACCTGAGTGGCCTGCCCGCCAGCGCAATGCAGGCAGCAGCCGCCGCAGCGCGCGAGCGGGACCTGGATGGCTGGGTCATAACCCTGCACCAGCCCAGCGTCATGCCTTTCCTGCAGTACGCCGACAACCGCGAGCTGCGCCGGAAAGTGCAGCAGGCATACGCAAACCGGGCCGCCGACGGCGAGCGCGACAACCGGCCCCTGATCCGGCGCATCCTGCAGCTGCGCCGCGAGATTGCCCGACTTCTCGGCTTCACCAACTTCGCCGACTTCAGGCTCGACGTCAACATGGTCGGCTCCGGCAGCAACGCCGACAGCTTCATTGCTGACCTGACAACACGGACCGAACCGTACTGGCGCGAGGAAGCCGACAGGCTGGCAGGCTTCGCCCGCAGCGAACTCGGCCTGGAGCAGCTCGAGGCGTGGGACATGGCCTGGGCCACGGAAAAGCTGCGCCGGCAGGAGCTTGACTTCGATTCAGAGGAACTGCGGCCGTATTTCAGTCATGGACTGGTCATGGACGGCCTGTTCACGCTGACCGAACGGCTCTTCGGCATCACCATCCGCGAGGTCGACAACGACCAGGTCTGGCATGAGGACGTACGCTTCTACGAAATGGCAGACGAGAACGGGGTGCACATCGCCTCGTTTTACGCCGACTGGTTCCCGCGCAGCGGCAAGCGCGGCGGCGCCTGGATGAACAGCTTCGTCACCGGCGGTCCCCGGCCGGACGGCAGTTTCGACCCGCACCTGGCCCTCATCATGGGCAACCTCACCCCGCCGGTTGACGGCAAACCGGCCCGCTTCACGCACCGCGAGGTCCAGACTGTCTTCCATGAATTCGGGCATCTGCTGCACCAGTGCCTGAGCCGGGTCAGCGAACGTGCCCTGGGCGGAACGCACGTGCAGTGGGACTGGGTGGAACTGCCCAGCCAGATCATGGAGAACTGGACCACCGAACCCGAAGCCCTCGAGCTGATCGCCCGGCACGCAGACACCGGCGAGAGCCTGCCGGCTGACCTGCTCGGCAAGCTGCGCGCAGCCAGCACCTTCATGGGCGGGCACGCCCAGATGCGCCAGCTGTCCTTCGGCGCCATCGACCTGGCACTGCACACCCGTTTCGACCCGGCATCGGATGAGGATCCGGTGGAGTTTGCCATTGCCGAGCGCAGCCGCTTCGTCGCCCGGCCGGAAATGGCCGATGACGCCTTCATCTGCGGGTTCACCCACCTGTTCTCCGGCGCCTACGCCGCCGCCTACTACTCCTACAAGTGGAGCGAGGTGCTGGAAGCCGATGCATTCACGCGTTTCCGGGACGAGGGCATATTCAACGAGACAACCGGCCGCGACTTCCGCGACTTCATTCTGGCCACCGGCAACTCCGAGGACCCCAATGAGCTGTATCGCCGCTTCATGGGCCGCGGACCGGCTGTCGATGCCCTGATCGAACGCAACCTCGCGCTGGTGCCGGCCGCTCAGGGCAGCAGCCCGGCCTCCAGCGCCAGCGGCAGCCTTGAGGCACCCAGCGAGTAGTCGGCCACACCGGCATCCGAGCCCTGCCGCCTGAGCCACCAGTCGAGCAGGGCTGCCTGGCTGCCGGCCAGCCATTCATTGCGGTGCTCAGCACCCGACTGGCTGCCGGCCTCGAGGTCCGCCCGGGCGCGTTCAGGCAGGCGGCCGCGAAGCGCAGTGCGTTCCCCAGGCGGAAGTTCCAGTCTGCTGAAGGCGTCGAGCGCGGCAGCGTAACGGCTGAAACCGTGAGTGGCGCGCAGACCGGCAATGGCGGCCAGCAGCGTCGCGTCGTCCTCGCGCGCCACGCCGGCCACGTGACTCAGCTCATGAATGCCGATTGAAACCAGCTGCCAGTCAGCCAGTCCGGCGTCGGTGAACGGCTCAAGCGTGAACGGAAACAGCATGCCGCTCACTCCGAAGCTGAGCAGCATGCCGGCGGGCAGCGCCACTACCTCAGCCGTTACCGGCACCGGATAGCCCAGCTCCGTAAGCAGCCCGTTCAGGGCCTCCCGACCGGACTCGAGGGCAGCTGGCACGTCAGCACCGGCGTCCTGCGTTTCCCCGATCACCCCAAGCAGGTACTCGGCCAGCAGCCGCTGCTGCGACAGGTCTGACGCGGCGAGAAGCCCCAGTTGCACAGCTGCCGGTTCACGCTGGTAGTTCAGCCCCCAGCCCAGCTGCAGCCAGGTGAGCAGCAGACCTGCAGTCAACGCGACCCTGAACAGCAGGCGCGACCGGTCCCCCGGCAGCAGCAGGAGCAGCAGCG
>CAZPLV010000068.1:2206-8906 GCA_964587295.1 uncultured bacterium | reverse complement strand
GGCTGGCTGCTGCGGGATTCGGAAGAACCGTCCCTGGAAGTGGACAATCCGGCAGCAACCATCGGTGTATTCGGATCGATGCGCATCATTCAGATTGATCCTGTCAGTCACGACTCGCTGCAATCACACAGCCTTCAGTTCGTGAATGCGCCCGATACTCCCGGCGCCCTTCCCATGTATCTCGTCTTCAGCACTGAAGCCGCCGAAGTGACGGCGGATGCGGGCTTCAGAAAGCTGGACCTCAAACTCGAGGAGGGCTGGAACTTCGTATATGCGGAGTTCCCTGAAGTCGACGGTGGCGGCCCGGTCATGCTCCATCAGTCCCGGCCGGCAACTGCCAGCACCCGCTTGACTCCGCTGGGCAGCAACATGGAGGCGGCAACCGCGGAGGTCGAACCTGGCGAAGTTGGTGGCGTCGCGTTCTATGCCGGGCACTCACCGGAACAGGCCTCGGCTGCGACGATGCTTTCCAACACACGAATCGGCACGTCTGCCACAACGGTCCGCTCACTGTTTCCATCCTGGTTCGCAGAATCCAGCGCCAGTTCCCTTCACGCGTTGCCGGCGGCGCTCGGTGTGCCTTCAGACACCGTCAACAGTGACGAAAGTGACGCACGGTTCGTGATGGCGACCGGTCTTGCTTTCGATGTTGGTGACTCCCACTTCTCGGACGACTGGTGGCAGGCGGTTGAAGCCGCTTCCTCCATTGTCAGGCTGGAGAACGCGGAGGGCAATACCGTCATCTACCTGTACGCGGACCGGAGCGCAGTTGTGCATCTGGATGAAGCCGAGCTGCCGGCCATGCCGGGGGCAAAGGTGTCATCTGCCGCCGACGGGGTGCCTCTGGTTATGGGCTGGAACCGGATTGCTCTTGTGCCGGCCGAAAGTCCGGGCAGCTACACCGCGACACGCATAATGGCTGTTCCCGCGATGGAATTCGTGCCCCTCGAGGTGCAGCCTGAACCGGCAGTAATCGACAACGCACCGGAGTTCCAGGCCGCGGTCGGGACAGCAAATACAGACGACGGCGTGTGGACCCACTTTCGGATCCGGGCAGAGTCACCCGGCGAGAGAGTGGATGTCACCTTTGCGGTCACCGGACCGGCGGGCTGGAACGATGATCAGCCCTGGACGGATATCCGCTTCACTGGTGCCAACTGGCTGCTTGACGCGGAAACCCCCGCGGTCAGCGGTATGTACAGTTTCAGCACCGTGATTGATGGGGTGACCTACACGGATTCCATGGAGTTGGATGCCGATCAGTTGCTGGGACAGGTTGATGAGATCCGCATTACGGATCGCAGTTGGAATCGTATAGCTGCTGAGTGGGATCCGGTGGATGGCGTTCATCAATATTGGGTGAAGCTCATGGAGGCAGAAACCGGTGAGTATCTGGGCTTCATGGTTGTGCAGCAGCGTGGGAGCAGTGTCGGCGTCGAATTCACTGATGTGGCCCTTGTGTCCGGCAGGCAGTACGAGCTCTGGGTCTATGCCTATTCACCAGCACCGCCGCAGACTCCTGACGAATTCATCCTGCAGGTTGACAGTTCACTCACCATCTCGGAGCCGTTCGAGATTCCGTTCGTTCAGGGTGCAGTTGGCACTTACCTGTATGACGAAACTGTATTCATGAATCTGGTTGTCGGATTGGGAGATTGATCAGGTGCAGGCAACTTCGGTGTGCAGGTGAATCGTTCGTTTACGCAAGCGCCTCCATTCATCATTCCCGGGGCGGCGCCTTGACCACCTGAGCGCCGGAGCAGCAAGGTCTTTCCGCAGACAGTTGCGGTGGCGCAGTCTTTAAGCAGATTGCGCCACCAAATCGATTGCCAGATTGAGAACGGCTTCGAGAAAGTTACAGGTCGGGAATGGTGCACTCCGCGGCACCGGCTGAGTTGATCAGCGGACTACGGTTGCTCCCGCAGGCTTGTTCATAGCTTTCTGCGTAGGCACGGCCGTAGGCTGTTACCGCGGTAAAGAATTCATCCTCAGTCAGGTCATCTTCTTCGTAAATGACGTGCCCAAAACAACTGCCTACGCTATATGCGAGGTTGGCCGCGGTGATTTCCGACATGGCCCTTTCGTAAATGTGGATTTCGCAATGATCATCCTTCCAGAAGGGCGAATAGTTGAATTCCAACGCGCCGGTGGACACCGGCGGAGTATCAACGAACGTGTAAACAACCGGCATGCCGTGAATTTCGAGGTTCGTTTCCCACTCCAGTTCCTGTGTCGTGGGTTCCGCGGTTTGCGAGTCTGAAGTGATTGCGGCGGGAGCGCACGCGACAAACAGACTCAGGAGTGTTGCTGCTGTCAGAAACATACGGATTACGCGATACATGCCTGAACCTCCTGGGGTGATTCGAACCTGTCGCCCGGCAACATGCCGGCCGCTTGTACCGTTGACAGGCAGTCAGCGCCACTCCGGTTCAAATCCTGATGAATTTGCTAATGATACAGGATACTCACATCAGTCAGCGATGGCGGGCCAGCGTCCACCCAGTGCTTCGGTCAGCCGCCGGGCTTCGTCCCGAACCGCGGTTTTCATTGACGAAAGTGCCTCCGGGGTGAAGCGTGTGGCCGGGCCGGCCAGGCTCAGCGAACCGGCTGCGCTGCCCTTGCTGCGCGCGTCGAATACAGGGGCTGCCAGGGCGACGGTTTCCGCGCGGCGATCCTGAGCTGAGACCGCTACAAGGTTCCTGCGGGCTTCCTCGCAATCTGCGTCGGCGGAAGCGGGCGCGGCGAACGCACGCAGGACACAACCGGAAGCGCCGGTCTCCAGGGCAAAGCGCGTTCCCGGCGTCACGTAGTGCAGCACCCGGTGGGTGGTGGAGGCGACCCGGTACAGGCAGACCCGTTCATCCCCATCGCGCACGTAGTATGCGGCGCTTTCACCCGTTTCATGCACCAGCTGGCGGAGTGAGGGCAAGACGATTTCCTCCAGATTGAATGAAGCCTGGTACAGCTCGCCGAGGCGCAAAAGTGCCGGGCCCAGAGAGTACTCGCCGCCGTCGAGCCTGCTCATGTAGCCAGAGCGCTGCATCGAGGTGATCAGCCGCAGGATCGTGCTCTTGTACAGACCGGTGCGCCTGGCCAGTTCCGCCAGGCTGAGTGAGTGGTCTGCTTCGGTGAATGCGTCAAGTATTGAGAGTGCGCGGTCGACCGCGGCGACTCCTCCCGCCTGCTTGTCAATTGACATGTGCCATCCCTCCTGACTACAATCAAGTCAATAACTAGAACGCTGTTCTGCTAGACAGAACGATAGCACATCAGCCTGAGTTTGGCGAGTGATTCCCACGAGCTGGCCCGACGACCGCAAAGGAGCAGACCCATAGCTGCATCACGCAAGGAACACGCCCTGGCAGTGATTGAGGGACTCGAACCGGAACTCAGACGGTTCAGTCTGGACATCCATGCCCACCCGGAGCTGGCATTCGAGGAGCACTACGCGACCGAGCAGCTGACAGGCTGGCTCGCTCAGCAGGGGTTCGAGATTGAACGCAACCTGGCTGGCCTGGAAACGGCCTTCAAGGCGCGCTTCAAGCTTGGCAAGGGTGATGGCCCACGCGTAGCATTCATCGCTGAATACGATGCGCTCCCTGGAATCGGCCACGCCTGCAGCCACAACCTGATTTGCACAGCCGCAATCGGCGCCGCCACTGCCGCTGCCCGGTCCCTGGAAGGAACCGGCGTGGACGGTGAAATCCTGGTAATCGGCACCCCGGCGGAAGAAGGCGGCGGCGGCAAGGTCATGCTGATTGAAGCTGGCGCCTTTGAGGGAGTCGACGCTGCCCTGATGTTCCATGGCGGCAACCGCACCATGGTCACCCGCGGCTCGCTGGCTGCCACCCGCGTAACGATGAAGTTCTACGGCAAAGCTGCGCATGCCGCGTCCTACCCACACGTGGGCATTAACGCTCTGGACGCCTGCATCCAGACTTTCAACGCCATCAACGCCCTCCGTCAGCACGTTCGTGATGAGACCCGGATCCACGGCATCATCAGCAACGGCGGTCTGGCGCCAAACATCGTGCCTGACTACGCTGAAGCGAAGTTCAGCATCCGCCACCGCAAGTTCGGGTACATGCAGGAAGTCCGCGACAAGGTGTTCGCGGCCGCCCGCCATGCTGCCCAGTCAGTGGGTGCCCGGGTTGAGCTCGAGGAAGGAGTCACTTATAAGGAACGCATCATCAATGAGGTAATTGCCAGACGCTTCGGTTCATACCTTGAGGAGTTCGGCGAGGAAGTGAAGGAGCCACTCAAGGTCGGCGGTGTTGGCTCGTCCGATTACGGCAACCTGAGCCATGAGGTACCCGCAATCCATCCGTACATCCAGATTGTGGATGCCGGAATTTCCGCCCATACTCCCGAATTTGCAGAGGCATCCGGCTCAGAGCGCGGCCTAGAGGCCATGCTGCTCGCAACCCGTTGCCTGGCGCTCACCGCAACTGACCTGTTCACGGACCCCGTGCTGCTGAATCAGGCCAGGGCGGAGTTCACAGAATCAACAGCCACTCATGCCGCGGACGCGGTGTGACAACTTTCATCAGGAGGCAGTCAATGAAGAGTACATGGAAGAAACCAGCAGCAGCCCTGCTCGCAGCTCTGCTGCTCGGGCTGGGCGCCGCCCAGGAGCGCGAACTTGTGGTCGCCCAGGGCATCGACGTTCCCGGCTTCGACGTACACACGCCGGGCTCGAGCGTCACCTCGATCGAGTCGGTGCTCGTAAACATCTTTGATTACCTCGTCTGGCGTGATGCAGACGGTGGTTTCGTGCCGGGCCTGGCCACCTCCTGGGAACCCGTGGCGGACGACGCCTGGCGCCTGGAGCTGCGCGAGGGGGTCCTGTTCCACGACGGTCACGAATTCACGGCCGAAGATGCAAAGTTCACCCTGGAACGGATTTCCCGCGATGAGAATCTGCCTGAGTTTGAAAACTACCGACAAATCGCGGAAGTTGAAATCGTCGATGATTACGAAATCATCATCCACACGGATGGACCGGATCCGATCCTGATCAGCCGCATCAGCCGGCTTAACTCAGGCATCGCGCCCAAGCACTACGTTGATGAGGTTGGCTGGGAACAGTTCGCGCTCACTCCGATTGGCACCGGCCCGTACCGGATGGTTGAGTGGCGCCGCGATGACCGCATCATCATGGAGGCCTTCGACGACCACTGGCGCGGCCGCGCCGCCTACGACCGGCTGGTGCACCGCACGATTCCCGAGGACTCCACCCGCGTTGGCGAGCTGATTACCGGTGGCATCCAGGTTGCAGCCAACGTTCCCGTACAGGACCGCGACCGGATTGAAAGCAGCGGCGGTGCACATGTGGCGCTGCAGCCGAGCACATTTGTGAACATGATTGTCTTCAACGTGAACGAGGGCACGGAAACCGCCGATCCGCGCGTCCGTGAAGCGATTGACAAGGCCATCGACCGTGAACTGCTCGTCATCGGTGTGATGGGCGGCCTCGGTGAGGTCACCGCCGCACGCCTGAATCCCGGCATCAACGCCGCACCTGTCGATGAGTACTTCGGTGTGAACAACTACGATCCCGAGGGTGCTGTCGCGCTCCTGCAGGAAGCAGGCTACGGACCGGGTGAGCTGACCATCAAGCTGTACGGTTCCTCCGGCCGCCACCCGCTCCTGCCGGAGCAGACCGAGATTATCGCTGCCATGCTTGAAGCGGTTGGCATCAACACGGAAGTCGAAGTGCTGGAGTTCAGCGCATACACGAGCCGCATCTGGAACGCTGCCGAATTCGAACACCTGGTGGTGACCGGGCTTGGCAACTCGATGCGCGACAACATCTTTGCCAACCGGGCCCTGCTGTGCGAAGGCACCTACGCCGAGCGTGTCGGCTGGTGCAACGAGCGCTTCGATGAAGTCATGTATGCAGCCGAGGTCGAGGTTGATCCGGAAGCGCGTGCCGAGCTGCTGCACGAAGCAACCCATATCGTCGCCGAAGAGCGCCCCTGGATTACCCTGTTCCAGCAGCAGAACCTGGTTGGCGTATCCGAGGATGTCGACTGGGCTCCCCGTCAGGACGAGTACCTGTGGATGTTCGAGGCGCAACCCGCCAACCAGTAAGCAGTCTTTTGCCGCCTCCGGCCCGGGAATGGGTCCGGAGGCGGTCCTGAACGGAGTGTCGATTTGCGGTCAACGAATTTGATGCGGGTGCTTCCCGAAAGGTGTGGCAGCGAGGCATGATCGTGTTCATCTTCCGGCGTCTGCTGCAGATGATTCCCGCTGTAATCGGCATTACGCTGATCATCTTCGTGCTGCTGCGCGTCTCCGGTGACCCGGTCATACTCATGCTGCCTGAGGATGCACCGCAGTCGCAGATCGACACGCTGCGCGCCAACCTCGGACTGGACCGGCCCATTCACGAGCAGTACTTCGTATTCATGGGCAACCTGCTGCAGGGCGACTTCGGTCGTTCAATCCGCTACGGCAACCAGCCCGTACTGGACATCGTGCTTGAACGTTTGCCCGCCACGCTTCAACTGGCTGCCGCATCCATGGTGGTGGCGCTTGTAATTTCGCTGACTGCCGGCATCATTGCCGCACTGAACCGCGGCCGCTGGCCGGACCACGTGGCCACGATATTTTCCGTACTGGGTGAGGCAATGCCGAACTTCTGGCTCGGCATCATGCTCATCCTCATATTTGCAATCCAGTTGCAGGCGCTGCCGGT
>CAZPLV010000068.1:0-2106 GCA_964587295.1 uncultured bacterium | reverse complement strand
GGCTCGGCATCATGCTCATCCTCATATTTGCAATCCAGTTGCAGGCGCTGCCGGTATCCGGACTCGGCACCCTCAGCCACCTGGTTCTGCCTGCAATCACGCTGGGGGCCGGCCTGGCGGCCGTACTGACCCGGCTCATGCGCTCCAGTCTGATCGAGGTTCTGAGCCAGGACTACATCCGGACGGCTCGGGCCAAGGGACTTCATCCGCGGCTGGTGCTCGCCAAGCATGCCATCCGCAACGCGCTGCTGGCTTATCTGACGGTCCTTGGACTGCAAGTGGCGTCGCTCATGGCCGGCTCTGTTGTCACAGAACAGGTGTTTGCCTGGCCGGGCGTCGGACTTCTGGCCATCCAGGCAATCAATTCACGTGACATGGCAATCCTCCAGGCGATAGTTATCGTCTCGTCTCTTATCGTGATGCTCACCAACCTGATAGTTGATGTGCTTTACGCGGTGATCGACCCGAGGATCCAGTACTCATGAAACTGTTCGGTCGACGTCTCACGCTGCCGGCAATCATTGGCGCTGCGGGTCTGCTCGTTTTCCTGGTCATTGCGCTGACTGCTCCGTGGCTGTCTCCGCACGAGCCAGCGCAGGCCTATCTGCTGGACCGGCTGTCCGCTCCGTCGCTGTTCGGTGGCGACAGTGAGTACCTGCTCGGAACCGACCATCTGGGCAGGGACATGCTCAGCCGACTGCTCTACGGCAGCCGGGTGGCGCTCATCGTCGGCTTCTCCGGCGTCGCCATAGCTGCCGCGATCGGCATTCTGCTCGGCCTGATCTCCGGCTTCTTCGGCGGCATGGTTGATACGCTCATAATGCGGCTTGTCGACACGCTTATCTCAATTCCCAACGTACTGCTGTACCTGACCGTGCTCGGCGTGTTCGGTCCGAGTTTTGGCATCCTGATTGCAGTCATCGGCCTGGTCAACTGGACCACCTTCGCCCGCGTCGTGCGGGCCGAGGTGCTGTCACTCAAACGGCGTGAGTACGTCGAGGCATCTCAAGCCAGCGGCCAGCGCACCTGGCTCGTGCTTGCGCGGCACATTCTTCCGAATCTCGGCGGGCCCATCATCGTGGTTGCAACGCTGAACCTGGCGACGATCATCATCCTCGAGGCCTCACTGTCATTCCTCGGTCTCGGCGTGCAGCCGCCTACCGTCACCTGGGGCCGCATGCTGGCTGATGGCCGCAATTATGTGGCAACCGCCTGGTGGCTCGCGACTTTCCCGGGGCTGTTCATCACGGCACTTTGCCTGTCACTGATTCTGCTTGGTGACTGGCTGCGGGACGCGCTGGATCCGCGGATGCGCGGAGGGGCTTAGGTGTCATGCTGACTATTGCCCATAAGCGCCAGGTCACTTCCCCAAGGCCCGATGAGCTGCATGCCGACAGGCAGCCCGGCCTCGGTGGCCGCGGGAAAGGCAATGACCGGCAGCCCAACCAGGCTGGCGAGATTCGTGATCCGCAGTCCGTTGATGCGGAATTCAGCTCCGGCCTCACCTGCGAGTTCGCTCAGCAGGGGAGGCGTGACTGGCGCTGCCGGCACCAGCAGCGCAGTACCGGAAGGCAACAGCCCTTTCATTTCATTGCTGATTGACTCACGCTCCAGCTGCGCTGCCTTGACCTGATCCGTAGTGATTTTCGCTGCTGCCTGCATCAGCCTGGCAACGTCGTCGCCGAGTTTCGGTTCAACCTGGGCAATCCAGGCGCCATGCGCTTCGTGTGCTTCTGCCGCCTGAAGGGGAGCCTGGGCGAGGCGGGCACGTTCAAAGAGATCGGTGCTGACGTGTTCAACCTCGAAGCCGAGTTCAGCGAACCGTTCTGCTTCACGCTTCCAGGCGGACGCCACGTCAGCACTCAGCCAGGGTGCCACCTCGTCGGGCAACACAATGCGGGTGATTGGTTCTGGCTCTGACCAGCCAATGAGCACCCGCATCACCCGCTCAAGTACGGCCTGATCACGCGTGAGTACACCAACCGTGTCAAAACTCCGTCCCAATGGCACCACGCCGTCGCCGGAAACGAGCCCATGCGTGGGCCGCCAGCCGTAAAGGCCGCAGTAACCGGCCGGCACGCGCACGGAGCCGCCCGTGTCGGAGCC
>CAZPLV010000067.1:0-9101 GCA_964587295.1 uncultured bacterium | reverse complement strand
TCGCGAGGGCACGCAGAAAGTCGCTGTCGTCCTGCCTGTGCGGCCACCAGTGGCCGTAAAGGCAACTGAAGCGCGCACTGGTGAGTGGTTCGTTGATTGGCGTGAAATCCTGCAGCCAGGGGTATCGTTCGGCCGCAAGACCGGCAAACCCGGCCAGAGCCTGCGCGAAATCCCCGTGCCGCACGTCAGTTGTCCCGTAGCGGGTGCCGTGGTGGAGCAGTGTGACCACCGGGCGTATGCCACTGCGGCGCAATGACGTGAGACGCTGGTCCGACCAGCTCCAGTCGGGCGCCGCGGCGTCCGGCGGCAGGATGTGGTCGCGCAGCAGCGGGTAACGCAGCGCGTCAAAGCCAACCGGCGCCAGGAGCTTCAGGTCACTTTCACGCCACAGGTGACCGGTCAGCTCAAGCTGGTCGACGGTGCGGTCGCGCAGGTGAACGTGAGCGCATTCAATTCCGCCCCACAGTTCCATCTAGCTGGCCGCCGGAGGTTCAGGAACGCCGAGTTCACGGCTCAGTTTCAGGGCCTGGGCAACGACCTGGTCCATGTTCCAGTAGCGGTACGTACCGAGCCTGCCCGCAAAATGGACGTGCTCCAGTGAGTCTGCCAGCGCACGGTAGCGCTCGTACAGGTCGCGGTTCTCCTGTCTTGGCACCGGGTAATACGGGTCGCCCGTTGCCTTCGGATACTCGTACACCAGGCTGCTCAGATGGTGCTGCTGGCCCGTGAGGTGCCTGAACTCAGTGACCCGCGTGTAGAGCTGCCCGTTCGGGTGGTTGATTGTGCCCACAGGCTGCACGGGACCGCCCTCAACCGTCTCGAACCCGAAATCCAGCGAGCGGTAGGGCAGCGGGCCGTAGCGGTAACCAAAGTACTCGTCAATCGGTCCTGTGAAAATCAGTTGCCGGTGCGGGATGACATCACGCACGTCCTGATAGCTGGTGTTGAGCAGCACGCTTATGAGCGGATGATCCAGCATGCGTTCGAACATTCGTGTATATCCGTGCTTCGGCATCGCCTGGTACGTGTCAGTGAAGTAACGGTCATCGCGGTTCGTGCGGGTCGGTACCCGTCCTGCGACGGTGGCGTCGAGCTCTGAGGGATCGACGCCCCATTGTTTGCGGGTGTAACCCCGGAAAAATTTCTCATACAGCTCCCGGCCGACACGGGACACGACCACATCCTCGGAGGTCAGCACGCGCTCTGCCGGTTCGGCGCGCTCGGCCAGGAATGCGACTGCCTCGGCCGAACTGAGCCTGAGGCCGTAAAGTGCATTGATCGTGTCCAGGTTGATGGGTATGGGTACGAGCTGACCGTCGACACTGGCCCTGACCCGGTGCTCGTAGGGCCGCCAGGCGGTGAACCGGGACAGGTAGGCGAACACTTCGGCTGAGTTGGTATGGAAAATGTGCGGGCCGTAGCGGTGGACCAGAATGCCGTGGTCGTCGTAATGGTCGTAGGCGTTTCCGGCAAGGTGCGGGCGGCGCTCGACCAGCAGCACGCGCTTGCCCATACCGGCAGCGAGGCGTTCCGCCACGACGCTGCCGGCGAAACCGGCACCGACAATCATGTAATCAAACATCAGTCCGCCAGGACGGGCAGCATGCGCTCCGGCATGTGCTGTTCCAGGCGCTGGCGCATGCCAGCCCAGGTGCGGTCCCAGCTGGTCTTGCGGAGCAGTCCGTCAACCTTGAGCTGCCAGTCTTCGGTCGCGCCTTCCGCAAGCGCCTGCTCGCAATGGCTGATGAACTCAGTGGCGTCAGCGGCAATGCTGACCACGCCGCTGTCGCCGTACGGGTCGCAAACATCCGTGATGGCGGTGGACACGACGCGTTTGCCTGCCGCAAGGTACTCCAGGGTCTTCGTCGGGCTTATGAAGCGGGTCGAGTCGTTCAGGGCGAACGGCATGATCGCCACGTCGATTCCTGCCAGGAATGAGGGCAGCTCGCTGTAGTCACGCCGTCCGGGATAGTGCAGGTTCGGCCGGACGGGCAGGGACTCAGCACTGATCTTCACGACCGGTCCGAGCATCACGAACTGCCACTCGGGTCTCATCACAGCCAGCTCTTCCAGCAGCTGGAGGTCGGTCCGCTCGTCAATGACGCCGTAAAATCCAAGGCGTGGCCCGGGCAGCCCGGCCACATCGGCGCTTGCGACCGCGCTGCGGCTGCGTGCGAAGTGGTTCCGGTCGATGCTGGAGGGAAACAGGTGTACTTCGCGGTGCCGCGAGCTTTTGGCCCGGTACAGGCTGGCTCCGCCTGTGAACACCAGGTCGGCCCTGGCAAACAGCTCGTTTTCACGGGCCTGAAGGCCGGCTGGTGCCCCGCGGAACAGCGAGAGTTCGTCCATGCAGTCGTAAACGGTGACTGTCGGGGAAAGGTGACCGCTGTGGGCAAGGGCCAGGGGCGTGTAGTACCAGGCGATCATGTCAATTACGCCCTGACTGGCGAGCAGACCGTCCAGCAGCCTCCTCAGGGCCGCTGTCTGCTCTTCTGGTGGCATTTCCGCCGGCAAGTGCGGCAGTGCCCGCAATACCCCGTTTACCATGGACAGTTCAAGCGTCGGCGTGTTGCCCTGTAGGACAGGCTCCTCAAAATAAATGACGCGCCAGTCCTTTGCGGCCCGGCTCAGCAGGTGCTGTGGCCGCTGGTAGACCAGGTCCCAGCGCAAATGGGAGAAACATACGAGTGTTGCGACTTCCGGTTTGCCCGCGGCTGGCCGCTTCGTGCCCGCCTGCTGAGTCCGGCCCGTCCTTGCAGATGCTGTTGGCATCATGACCCCCCGGTCCGCGCCGTCCGCAGAAGCCGGCGGTATGAACCGGTCTCCGCGATCCAGACGCATGAGCTGAACTCTAGTTCAGGCAGCAAGCTTAGACGCTGTGACGTTCCGTTTCTGTAAGCGGCGTCAACAACTGACGCTGGTCACGCCTGTGGCGTGGCACTGCCGGCCAGGCTCTGCCTGAGCTGCTCCAGCAGATCCGGTGCGCTCTCCTCCTCGGCCTCGTCCTCGGTTGTCTGGTCCTTGCTGACCCGGTGCACATCCTTTTTGGCTTTCAGCTTCTTCCGTACCAGCTTCTCAAGCTTGCCCGCACTGTCATCCTCGAGCAGCCCGACATCAAGCTCAGTGGCCGCGAGCGATTCGATGGCCGCCTCAAGCTGCGCGATGTCATCAAGGTCAGCAGGGTCGGGTTCAGGCAGGCCGATGTCCTCAGCCGAACGCAGTTCATCCGGGTAGCGCAGTGTGAGTGCCCGCAGGGTGCCGTCCACCGACGTGAGGGCCAGCTGGTAGGCACGTTCGCGCAATACGAAACGGGCTATTCCGGCGCGGGCGGCGTCAGCCATGCTTGCCACCAGCAACCGGTAGGCTGACACGGCTTCCGCGCGAGGGATGACCAGGTAGCTGTTGTCCGCGTACAGCGGGTCGATCTGCTCAAGCGGCACGAACATTTCCAGGTCGATGGTTCTGGAGCGGTCCGGATCAAGGGCTTCGAGTTCCTCGTCCTCGATCGTGACGAACTCGTCCTCGGCAACTTCGAAACCGCGGACGATGTCTTCATCTTCCAGCAGATCGCCTGAGATCCGGCTGAAGTAGCGCCGGCTCAGGGGAGTGCCATCCGGCCCGATCATGCGCAGCGGCGTGCGGGCGGAGCGGACGGTGGAGTACAGCTCGACCGGCAGGGTAACGAGTCCGAAAGCGAGTGTTCCGGACCAGACCGGTCGCCTGCCCTGGGGCCGCGACTCCTTGCTGCCTGCAGGAGTGCGTTTGCGCTTAGCCGGCACCGCTGGTCTCCTGTCTGAGGCTCTCCTCGAGCGCCCTGGTCAGGTCGGCCACGGGCGGAACGTCGTCCGCTTCGGGTGCCTTGACTGTCTTGCCGGCTTTCTTGCTGTCGATCATGTCGAGTACGCTCTCGCGGTATTCATCAACCAGCGATTCATGTTCGAAGTCGCCTTCGAGCATGCTGATGAGCTGCTGCGCCATGGCCAGCTGCTTTGGGTCAATTCCACTGTCGTCACGCAGGCTGCTGGTGTCCAGCTCCACGACTTCAGCCCGGTTCCGGAGCGTGACCAGCATGGGTCTGCCCTCAAGGAGCCGCAGTGCGCCGACGTAGCGCTTGCGACGCATGACCCAGCTGGCGATGCCCGTCAGCCCTGTGCCTGCCAGTGCCGCGCAAAGTACAGACCAGGCAGCCGGATCCTCATCGGGCCCGAGCCAGTAGGGGCGCTCGAACCAGCGGTAGTCGAGGGCGCCGTCCGGCACGAATGCATGCAGACTGATGTCACGGCTTTCGGACGGTTCCAGTGAGGCGAGTTCATCCGCCGTCAGCTCCACCAGCCGGTTGCCGCTTACGACCGCCCGGCGGGTTTCCTCACTCTCGACCACCTTCAGGGTCTTCGGGTTGACCATTGCCTGCCTTACGGGAGCGGAGTCCTTGCGGCTGAGCAGTCTGAATGAGACCCGGGCGCTCTGCAGTGCCGAGTACAGCTTCACCGGAACGGCGTGGTCATCCAGCTGCAGTACGCCCTTCCATATCGCCCGGGCACTCATGGTGCCACCAGTTTCCTCAGGGAGCGCCGGGCATCCTCGAAGCCGGTCCATGCGTTCTCCCTGAGCGAGCGTAAACGCCTCAGTGCGGCCGGGACTTTCCAGGCGGCAGGGGAGCGCAGCCGACCCAGCTCATCCCAGCGGATCGGCACCGCCACGGGTGCCCCGGCTCTGGCCCGGGTGGACCAGTTGCTGATGGCTGTCGCGCCACGGCCATTGCGCAGATAATCGATGAAGACCCGCCCCTTCCGCTTCGCTTTCGACATGTTCACAGTCAGCTGCTCAGGATGCAGCCGCGCAAACTCAGTGGCGATTGCCTTGCTGAATGCCTTCGCTTCCGGGAACTCAGTGTCCGGCTCAATCGGGGTGACCAGATGCAGCCCTTTGCCGCCGGTGACGCGCAGGAAGGCAGTCAGCCCGACCCTCGCCAGCAGATCCCTGAGCTGCCGGGCGTGTTCCTTTAGCTGCGTCAGCGTCACCTGGTCATCCGGGTCCAGGTCGAAAATGAGGACGTCGGGATAGTCCAGGTCGCTGGCGCGCGAGCCCCAGGCATGGATTTCAAGTACGCCCGCCTGCACCAGCGCGACCACGTCTTTCGTGTCACGCGCCAGCAGGTACTCACCCTGGCCCTCATCCTCGTCAATCACGATGCGCGGCACGTGTTCAGCGAAAGCAGCTCCGGGGTGTTTCTGGTAGAAGCAGCTTCCCTCACGTCCTTCGGGGCAGCGGACCAGTGACAGCGGCCGGTCCTGCAGCCAGCGCAGCTGTTCTTCGCCCACTGCCTCGTAGTATTCGGCAAGCTCAAGTTTGGTGATGCCCTGTTCCGGGTAGAGCACCCGCTGCGGGTTGCTCAGCCGCACGCCCTGGACAGTGGCTGTCTCTGAATCGCTCATGGCACTCTTCCTGACTCCGGCCGGATTGGCCAGCGAACTCGCCTCCGGGAGCGGTTTGTCCTCGCGCAAGTACTTGAAGCGCGCCTGACGAAGCCTGCCGCTGCCGGTCCGACCCGGGTAACTGACTTCTGCGAGGAGGGCAGGGCGGACCCAGGTGACACCGCGGAGTTCGGCTGCCGTGAGCCGCTCGCTGAACGGGGGGCGCGATGTCACCAGCGGAGCGAGCAGGGCCGACAGCTCCGCAAGGTCACCCTCAGTGAAACCAGTGCCGACCCTGCCCACAAACTTCAGCCCGCTACCGTCCGCCGCATACTCAGCAAGCAGCAGCGCACCGAAATGGGCACGCTGACCCTGTGGGCTGCTGAAACCGACGATGACGAAGTCGCCACTGTTGAGGCACACGCTCTTGAGCCAGTTGCCACTGCGTCCGGCCCGGTATGGAGATCCCTTGCGCTTTGAGACGATGCCTTCGATTCCAAGCCGGCAGGCGTGGTCGAAGACCTCACCGCCCGGATGGTCAAGCTGCCCGCTGAACCTGAGCGGTCTGCCGGCCGGTGCCAGCAGACCGGCCAGCAGTTCCTTCCGTTCCTCAAGCGGCGCCGGCCGCACATCACGTGAATCCAGTTGCAGCAGATCAAACACCTGGTAGCTGAGCCGGGCCGTCCTGCCGTCTGCCAGTGCCGCCTGAAGCAGGCTGAAATCCGGCCGGCCGTCCTTGCCGCTGGCAACCACCTCACCGTCAATGACCGCATCGTCGGCCGCAAGACTGCTGACTGCTTCGGCCACTTCAGGAAAGCGGGCTGTCCAGTCGAGTCCGCTGCGGGTCAGCAATACAACCTTGCCCTGTTCGAGCCGGGCCGCCAGGCGGTATCCGTCGAACTTCACCTCATGCAGCCAGCCACTACCCCCGGGCGGCCGGTCCACCGGCATTGCCAGGGCAAACCCGGGGGCGCTGTCAGCCTCTCTGCCATCCGGCGTTACGTGTGCGCTCATGGTCACAACCCAAGCCCCCTCTGGTGCGTAATATCCTGGCCTCAGCGGGGGCAGGGCGCAGCACTCCTGCTTACAGTGGCTCGCCCTGGTTACTGGCTTGTTGACCGCCAGCATGCGACCCGCTATACTTTGAAGTCGGCGTGGCCGACCGTCTCCGGCCTGACGGTATTGCCAGGGCCGCCCGGAAATCCGGGTGCGCATGGTGGGTGTAGCTCAGCTGGTTAGAGCACCTGATTGTGGTTCAGGGGGTCGTGGGTTCAAGTCCCATCATCCACCCCAAAAGGCCTGAAGGCGTCGCCTGCACTGACGTAAAGGCGGCGCCTTTCGCTGGCGAGGATGGCGGAATTGGTAGACGCGCCAGATTTAGGATCTGGTGCCTTTGGCGTGCGGGTTCAAGTCCCGCTCCTCGCACCATGGCAGGCAATCCGGACACCCGGATTGCAGGCAACCAGGCTGACCCATTATGGCCCCCGCCTCCTGCCCCGGCCGCAGCGCGCTGCCCGGCAGGCTGGCAGGTGGAAAGGAACCCACTCATGCAGGTAAACATCAAGGACAGGCAGGAAGTCGAGGCCACGGTAGAGGTCATCGTTCCGGCCGCCGAGGTCGACGGAACGTTCAACTCGGTACTGAAGGAACTCGCTGGCCAGGTGCGCATCCCGGGCTTCCGGCCAGGCAAGGTGCCGGTGAAGATCCTGGAGCGGCGGCTCGGTGCCGAAGCACTCGCGGAAGAAGTCCGTGAGCGGCTGATCAACGACCGTGTTGACAAGGCACTCCAGGAAGCCGAACTCAAGCCGGTTGGCCTGCACTATCACGGCGGCGCACCGGAGCGCGGCGAGGACTTCACCTTCGACATCCATATGGATCTGGCTCCGGAAATCAACCTGCCCAACATTGATGACATCGTCATTGACACACCTGCAGTCGAAGTGACCGACGAACAGATCGAGGGTGCAGTCAGGCGCCTGCAGCAGGATAACGCCACCATGGTTCCGGTTGACCGGCCGGTGCAGGCAGGCGACGTCCTGACCGTCGAGACCATCAGTGACGACGGCGAAGCCGGTACCAGCATGCCAGTCGACATGGACGCAGTGTCCGAGAGCCTCGCGGAACAGCTTCTCGGTAAGTCCGCCGGTGATGAGGTGGAACTCATCCTGAGCTCCGGACCGGCCAGTGAGGACGATGTCGCTGCCGCTGCAGAAGCTGCCGATGACGAACCCGCCGGGGAAGAAGGCGCCGAAGCCGAGCCGGACGCGGAAGCCGGCGATTCGGAGGCAACCGCCACCAGCACCCTGCGTGTCCGCGTCAGCGACGTGCGCGAGAAGGAACTGCCGGAAGCGGACGATGAGTTCGCCACCACGCTGGGCTTCGCCAACTGGGCTGAAGCACGCGCCTACGTGGAGAAGACCCTCAGGGACCAGGCTGAAGCCGAGACCTTCGAGAGCCGGAAGGATGAATTCATCGGCAAGATTCTCGCCGAGACCCCGTTTGCCGTTCCCGGTGGCATGCTGAACCAGCGCCAGCAGTACCTGCTCGAGAACCTGCAGCAGGATCTGGCCCGCCGCGGCATCACCATGGAGGATTACCTGAAGCGGCTCGAGGAAAAGGGCGAGCTGGACAAGTTCCAGGAGGACCTCAAGGAATCCGCCAGCGAAGCCGTGCGCCGGGACCTCGCCCTCGAGAAGCTGATGATTGAACGCCAGACGGTGTTCACCGATGAAGAGTTTGAGGAAGCACTTGCCGAGGCAGCAGCCGAGGAAGGCACCACCCCGCTGAACATGCGCCGCGAACGTGGCGAGGAATGGGAACGCAACTACCGTTTCCTCCTGCAGCGTGAACGTGCCCTCGAGGACGCAGTCCGCGAACGTCTTGCCGCTGCAGCGGTAGCCGCTCTCGGGTAAACTGGACAGGCACCAGACCCAGGTGGCCGGGAGTCGTAACTGGTGGCTCCCGGCCGCCTTGTTTTTACCCCCAGCCAAGGAGTGACGGCGTGACAATGATTCCCTACGTTATCGAGCAGACGAGCCGCGGCGAACGCACCTACGATGTTTACAGCCGCCTGCTGCGCGAGCGCATCATTTTCCTCGGTTCTGCCATTGACGCGCAGGTTGCGAATGTCATGGTGGCGCAACTGCTGCTGCTGGACTCGCAGTCACAGGAAGAACCGATCAACCTGTTCATCAACTGCCCTGGCGGCGAGGTGTATTCCGGACTGGCCATATATGACGTGATGCAGTATGTACGGGCGCCCATCCATACGAACTGCGTTGGCATTGCCATGTCCATGGGTTCTGTCATTCTGATGGCCGGGGAGCGGGGCCAGCGGGTCGCCCTGCCGAACAGCCGGGTCATGATTCACGCCGGTTCGGCCGGGTTCCCCCGGGCCAGCCTTCCGGACCTGGAGATCATGGCCAGGGAATACGGAAACATCCGTGAACGGATGATCGGTATTTACGAGAAGCACACAGGTCAGAGCGCTGCCCGCATCAGTCAGGATCTTGAACGTGATTTCTTCATGTCTCCGGCTGAAGCACGCGAATACGGCCTGATTGACACGGTGGTGGAACCCAGGCGCGACAGCCGCTTCTGAACCGGCTCAGTCAGCTGACCAGCTCACCGGCAGCCCGGCACTGCCTCACGGCCTGCTCAAGCCGGTCCGCTGCACTCAGAACATCA
>CAZPLV010000066.1:0-9197 GCA_964587295.1 uncultured bacterium | reverse complement strand
GCTGGACTTGAACCAGCGACCAATCGATTATGAGTCGACTGCTCTAACCAACTGAGCTATGGGCCCATCCGTAAATGCATCCGGCGTCGTCGCCGGTCAAATATTGTACTACGACGCCCGGCGGGATGCATAAATGCGGCAAACCATGTCAGGCAGGACGGGAAACCGCATGCAGTCGTGCCCGCTGCGCGAGCCAGCTTTCGGTCATGGCAATGCCGCCGATCAGCACCACTTCAGCAATCTGTCCCAGCACGGTGAAGTCAAGTGCGGGAGCCACGCCGAAGCCGATGAAAGCCAGGAGTGCTCCCAGCGCAAGGTAGGGCCAGCCGCGGGCGGACCAGAGGATGATGCCGATGACCGTCAGCACCACCATTGTCACCATGGCCGGGACGGGGAAGCCGGCTCCGCCTGCCGGGGCGTAGCTCAGGATGCCGTTTTCTGCTTCGGCGACCAGGGAGAGCGGCAGCAATTCGTAAATGACTCCGTAGGCGATGAGCAGCAGAGTCAGCACCCAGTGGACGGTACGCCACACGGATTGCGCAGCCCAGCTGAGTCCGGCGCGTCTTGCCTGGTCAAGCGGGACGATAACCAGCAGTGGCGTCGCAAAGGCATGAATCACGTAGCGGGGCCAGTTGAGCGCTTCCAGCAGCCGACCTTCGCCGATCAGACTGCCGGCGGCAATGACGCCGTTGTCGTAAACGAGGCCAAGCGTGACTATGAGCGCGAACAGGGCCGCCACGGAGCGTGTCACAGACAGCAGCCGGCCAAGCCAGATGGCCAGCAGCAGGAGGACTGCCGCGGACAGCCAGTACAGAAACAGTTCCATGCGTTGATTCTGTTCTGCAACCGGCTCGTGGATATGGCGTCTGGTCACGGTAGGCTGCCGGTGTGAGCGAACCAGCCAGATACGAAAACGAGCACTTCAAAGGACTGGAAAACGGCGAGCTGGACCTGGCCGGCGCCACCTTCCTGGAGTGCACGTTTGAATCATGCGATTTCACTGAGGCCGACTTTTCCGCAGCGCACTTTGCGGGCTGCCGCTTCGACCGCTGCGAACTGGCGGTCGTGAACCTGACCGATACGGTACTGCAGGAGGTCGTGTTTGAAGCCTGCCGCCTGAGCGGGGTCAACTTCAGTGTCGTGACACAGGGAGCAATCGGCATGCAGGCCGGGTTCATCGACAGCGACCTGAGTTTCTGTTCCTTCCGCAACCTGGATCTGACCGGCTGCTCGTTCAGCAATTGCCTGCTGCGCGAGGCGGATTACCAGCGCTGCGAACTGCTGAAGGTGAGTTTTGACGGGTGCGACCTGGTGCGCTGCGTGTTCATGGGCAACAACCTTAAGGAAGCCGACCTGCGGACCGCCCGCAATTACTTCATTTCGGCGCATGACAACCGCATAGGCGGCCTGCGGGTGTCGCTGCCCGAAGCGCTGGGTCTGCTGGCGGCAATCAATGTGCAGGTCGACTGATCAGGCTTCACGAAGAAACTGAAGGGTGGCGGACTCAGCCAGTTGCAGGCCGTCAGTACGGTTTGCGCGGGCCCACTCCATGGCTGCGCCGTAATGCCCGGCAAACTCGCCTGAGAGATAGCTCTCGGTGATTCGTGGATGCACGTAGCACGCGCGGCAGACCGCCAGGGTGTTGCCCAGCCGGCCGGCAGCTGACCTGATAGCGGCGGTGATGTTGCGCCTGGCCGCTGTGGCGGATGATGCCTCGCCGAGGTCCGCGAGTTTGCCGGCCGTCAGTACGGTGCCGGCCCAGGTGCGGAAATCCTTGGCGCTGTGGTTCTCGCCAATGATTTCACGCAGGTAGGCGTTCACGTCCGCGGAGCTGATGACGCGCGGTTCACCGGCATCATCCTCGTACTGGAACAGGTCCTGCCCTGGAAGTTCCTGGCAGCTGCGCACGATTCTGGCGAGCTTGCGGTTGCGCAGGGTCAGGTCATGCTCCTGCCCGGACTTGCCTTTGAAGCTGAAGTGCAGTTCGTTGCCGCTGATTGCGACGTGTTCATCCTGCAGTGTGGTCAGGCCGTAGGAGCCGTTGGAGCGTGCGTAGCGCTCATTGCCGATACGGATCAGCGTGCGGTCAAGCAAGCTGACGACGGCGGCAGTCACGGTCAGATGGTCGGGTGTTCCACCTGCTTCGGCGAGGTCACGGCGCAGGCGCCTGCGCAACTGCGGCAGCCGCTCGGCAAAGTCAACCAGGCCCGCATATTTGGTGGCTGAACGAACCTCGCTCCAGCGCGGGTGGTAGATGTACTGCTTGCGGCCGCGTTCATCGCGCCCGGTTGCCTGTATGTGGCCGTCGGGCCGGGGGCAGATCCACACGTCCTGCCAGGCTGGCGGAATGACGAGGTTCCGGGCCCGTTCACGTGCTTTCGGACTGCGGATGACCTCGCCACGCGTATTGAGGTAGCTGAAACCCTGGCCGCGCCGCCGACGGCTCCAGCCGGGTTTACTGTCACTGCTCCAGGTCAGGCCGGCTTCCAGCGCTTCACTGTCACCGGCCTGCGCCATGGACTTATTTGCGGAACACCCGGCTGCCGCCAGCTTCGTTCAGGATGGCTTCGGCATCATCTGGCCGGTCGGTATTGACGATGATGAGGCTGGCGCCGCCGCTCACTGAATCACCGAGGAAGGCCGCTTCCTCGTCGGCCAGGTCAAACTCGGACAGCCAGTTGCTGCCGAGCGCGCTGACACCGGCTGCATAGCCATGCGAATGCAGATGGCCGCTACTGGCTATCGGTGCTGCCACTGCGCCCACACCCGGGGTGGTGACACCGCGGGCATCAGCAGAGTCGTCAATCACGCGCTCAATCGCGTCGGTCAGACCCGCCCGCTCAAGAGCGTCCTGTGCGTTCTGAAGTTGATCGTCCCTGTCGAAAATTGCGAATACCCTGGTCATGATTCCTCCTCAGTGCTTGCCTTCAGCAAATTCCTCGAGCATCTTGCGGTTGAACGCCGGCAGGTCTCCGGGGTTGCGGCTCGTCACCATGCCCTCGTCAACGACAACCTCCTCGTCAACCCAGTTGGCTCCGGCATTCTTCAGATCAGTCTGCAGCGACGGGTACGAAGTGACCTTGCGTCCCCGCACCACGTCGGCCTCAGCCAGCAGCCATGGGCCGTGGCAAATTGAGGCAATCGGTTTCTTTGCAGTTGCGAAATCCCTGACGAGCTGCACGGCATCCTTCTCCATGCGCAGCTTGTCAGGGCTCATCACCCCGCCGGGCAGCAGCAGTGCATCGAAGTCACCGGCGCGGGCCTCGGAGAGTGGCAGGTCAACCGGGAAGTCGTTTCCCCAGTTCTTGTCGGTCCAGGACTTCACTGTGCCCTGTTCCGGTGATATCAGCACCGTCTCCGCACCGGCTGCGTCAAGCGCCTCGCGGGGATCGGTCAGTTCGATTTCCTCGAATCCTTTTGTGACGACAATCGCGACGCGTTTGCCGTTCAGATCCTGTTGTTCATTCATGTTGCTCCCCCGTTCCGTCGGGTCAAGGTAGCGCACGGCAGGGGCAGTCAACTAGGTCGGAGCCAACAAATGACTGGGAAGGGCCTCCAAAGGTAGTACAGTAGCGCCTTGTATGCCCCGGCGGGCAGGATTCGCCGGCGGCTTTCGGAGACAAATAATCATGAACCTGATGAAGCTTCCCAACGATCCCGAGTCCCCAACCGTTGTCAACGCTGTTGTGGAGGTGCCTTACGGCAGCAGCAACAAGTATGAGTACGACCATGAGCTGGGCGTTTTCAAGCTGGACCGCGTGCTTTACAGCCCTATGCACTACCCGGGCGAGTACGGTTTCGTGCCTCGCACCCTGGCCCGTGACGGCGACCCGCTGGACATTCTGGTGATGGGCCGCCAGCCCATGTTCCCCGGAGTTGTCGTGCGTGTACGGCCGCTGGCTTACCTGGAAATGACCGACGAGAACGAAGAGGATCAGAAGGTGCTGGCTGTTCCTGTCGGCGACCCGCGTTTCCGTGACGTGACCACCCTCGACAATGTCGACCGTCACCGCCTGCGCGAGATCGAGCACTTTTTCGCGATTTACAAGGAACTTGAGGGCAAGGTCACCGAGATTGGCGACTGGCGCGGTCTTGAGGACACGCACACACTGATCCGCGAATCAATGGCTGCCTACAAGGAGTAAGCTCAGCCGGGTGCTGCCCGCGCCGCCTTGCGGGCAGCGGACCTCAGCGCAACCGGCCGGATTGCTTCCAGGTCGAGCTTCTGGGCTGAAACAAATTGCTGCAGATCCGCAAAACCCCGGCCGAGCGCCTCAGCGAAGCCGGGGTTTTTGCCCGTGACCCGATCCTCCAGCCAGAAGCCGAGCACCTGCAGCGTCGAGCTGGGCCGGTCCAGCTTCACGTCCACGCGTGCAACCAGTTCATCCCCCCAGAGGATGGGCAGCACGTAATAGCCCCAGCGGCGTTTTTCAGCGGGCTTGTAGACTTCCCAGATGTACTCGAAGCCGAACAGTTTCGCTGAGCGGCCGCGGGCGCTCGCGGGTTCCAGCGGCGCCAGGAACTTCACGGACTCCAGGTTCGTCTCAGCCAGCGGCTGCCAAGCAGCGGGCACCCGGTTGCCCAGCAGGTCGCTGAGCAGTGGCAGGTCACTGCTGAGCAGGTAATGCGGGCCGCGCAAACCCTCGACTTCGAGTTCCGTGATCAGGCCGTCCTCGAGGAGCTCCGCAAGAAGCATGCGGGCCTCTGACGCACGGACCGGGCCAGTCACCGGGAAGCTGCCGGCTGAATCGCGGATGCCGTTGAAAGCTATGTTCTTCAGTAACAGGAAGCGGGCCGTGGCTGCTTCGTCCTCTTCGCGGATGAACTCTGCGGGCGCCACACGTTCAGTCAGGTCGTAGATGCGTTCGAAGCGGTTGCGGTCCGAGGTCATGATTTCACCGGTGCGCCACAGGTGGAACAGTGCCAGCGAGCTGTCCTTGCGGCCACGGTAGCTGCTGACGCGTGAGCGTGAAGCCGTCGTGAAGTCACGGTTGCTTACGGGGCCGCCGAGCCGGACAATCTCACGGATCTCGTCCAGCAGCGTGGCGTGGGCAAGCGCCCAGTCCGCATGCCGCTTCTGCCGGGCTGTTTCCATCATTTTCGTACGGAAGTAGGGCAGTTCCTGCATCGGCCGCACGGCAAGCCAGTCGCCCCAGTCGAAAAACAGTCGCCCGCTGTAGGCAGGCTGCTGCCACTGTTCAGCCTGGTAACCGGCAACGCGGCTGTGCAGCATCAGATCCTGGCTGCGTGCGGTGATGTTGAGGGGATCGAGTTGCAGGTGTTCCACCGCCCGCATCGCCTGGACGGTTCCTTCTTCGCCTGCCCAGCGGCGGCCGGGCCAGAGGCCCTGGCGGCCAAGTATGAAACGGCGTGCGACTTGTGCTGGCACGCTCAGGTGTCCGGTTTTCATCGTCCGACGATAGCATGCCTTAACAGATGAGGCGTTCTGTCCGGTTGTAGTCAGATGCGTTGACCCTGGCGCACTTTCGGCTTACCGTCGGACCTTATGGCGGCTCAGGTCGCCCCCAATCACAGTCAACGCATAGAGAAAGGCAGTTCATGTCTGTAACAGTGCCGGATGAAAACATGGCCACCCGTGAAGCAATCAGGAGCATCAGTGAAAGCCGCCGCAGCGTCCGGCAGTTCCTGGATGAACCGGTCCCCGAGGAAGACGTCACGGAGATCCTGCGGCTGACGGGCCTGGCCCCGAGTGCCATGAACGCGCAGCCCTGGCGCTGGGCAGTCGTCCGCAGCCCGGACATGACCGAGCAGCTCTCCGGCGCCATGACCGGAAACAACGTGGCAACCCTGCTGGGGGCTCCCGTCAACATCGTCCTGTACAGCGATGGTGTGGAAACGGTTGAGTCGCTCGAGGAAGTCGTGCATCCCGGAATGGGCGCAGAAGAAGTCGCCAGGCGTGCCGCCGGCATGCGCGGCAACATGAGTCGCATGGAACCGGCCAGGTTGCGTGAGTGGGCGCGCACCCAGACGCATATCGCACTGGGACAGATTGTACTGATCGCCCGCGGCATGGGGTACGACACCGTGACCATGGGTGGTTTCAGGGAAGACGAAGTCAAGCAGGTGCTGGGACTGTCCGAAACCGCCAGCGTCACCAGTGTCATTGCGCTCGGCAAGCGCCAGAAGGACGGCTTCAGCCATCACCGCCATCCGGTCGAGCGGGTGACCCGCTTCTACTGACGTTTCACGTGAAACAATTCTGCGGGGGTTCCGTCCGGTGCCGGGCGGAACCCCCTTTCTGAGCGTTATTTCTCTAGGCGGAGGCTTACGAGGGTCTCATCAGCCTCAGGCGGGTTGCCGTCCTCGGTAACCGGATGCAGGTCACCGTTGGACCGGATGAACAGCGGCACGTAACGGTCGCCATGCCGCTCGCGGAACTCTTCAATGCCGTATTCCTCGGTCATGCCCGTCTCGCGGATTTCCGCACCCTGGTCAAGCAACTGGCGCAGCTGGTGGAAGGTGGCGTTGCGCTTGAACAGCAGGCGGCCGCTCACGCTCGCGCCGACGTTGCCGCGTTCCCCTGACTGATGGTGAGGCATCAGCTGATAGACATTGCCGGTACCGAATATGCGGCCGAACTTCAGCGCTGTCAGGGCGTTGGCTTCTTCGTTGCTGGTGAGGGCCAGCAGCTTGCCGAGACCGCTCAGGCGCAGGTTGTCGTCCGCCTGGTCGGACAGCAAGCTCCCGTAGTAGGTTTCAAGTCCTTCCGCGCGGGCGGCGGCGAGGTTCGACCAGTTCGTATCCGCGAGCATGACATCAAAACCGGCCTTCTTCACGTAGTTGCCCACTGCACGTGCAAACGGATGGGCACCCAGAATCAGGAAGCCCTGCGGGTCAGGTTCCGCCACACCCAGGCGGCGCGCGAACGGCAGAGCCGTAAGGCTGTTGAGCAGCACAGTTCCCACGATGACGAGGAAAACCAGTGGCACGAGCACTTCGGCTCCCTGGACTCCCTCAGCCGTGAGCCTGGCTGCGAACAGCGAGCTGACTGACGCCGCCACGATGCCGCGCGGCGCAATCCACGACATGTAAATCTTCTCCTGGGTCGTGATGCTCTTGCTGCCGCTGGCGCTGATGAATATCGCCAGTGGTCGCACGACGAGCATGATGACCGCCAGCAGTGCCAGGCTCTGCCAGTTCATGACCGACAGCAGCGTGCTCAGCTCGATGTTCGCGGCCAGCACGATAAACAGCACCGAAATGATCAGGACCGTCAGGTCCTCCTTGAAGCTCAGGATGCTGCGGAAGTTCGGCACCGAACTGTTGGCGATGATGATGCCCATGATGGTGGTTGCCAGCAGGCCTGACTCGTCCACCAGAAGGTTCGAGACAGCGAAGGCAACAAACACGAAAGCCAGCGCGATAAAATTCACGAGGAAATCAGGAATGCGGCGCCGGCGCAGCAGCAGCGCAAGGCCGTAGCCGGCAATCAGGCCGACGATCGTGCCGACGATGATGAACAGCGCAAACATCCACAGCGTCTGACTGAGCGCGTCACCACTTTCGCTGTGCACGATGTAGGTGAACACCAGCGCGGCAATCATGGCACCAATCGGGTCGATGACGATGCCTTCCCAGCGCAGGGTGTTGCCGACGCGGGGGACCGGTCTGACGATGCGAAGCAGCGGACCGATAACGGTCGGGCCGGTGACCATTAGCAGCGAGCCGAGCAGAATCGCCAGCGGCAGCTCCATATCCAGAAGCAGCCAGGCTGCCAGCGCGATGAGAAGCCAGGTGATGAGCCCGCCGATGGTGACCAGCCTGCGGACTGTCGTGCCTATCTCCCGGAGCTCCTGGCGCCTCAGGGTCAGGCCGCCCTCAAACAGGATCAGGCCCACCGCAAGCGAAATTGCGGGAAACAGGATGTTCTCGCCGATCAGCTCAAACGGTCTGACCAGCCCGAAGACAGGGCCAAGCAGAAATCCTGTGACCAGCAGTGGCAGGATGGCTGGGAGGTTGATGCGCCAGGCAAGCCATTGGGCAACCGCACCGAAAGCGATGATGCCGGCAATGGCGAGTCCCGGATGGGACATCAGTAAATCCATGTGCTGCTCCGATAATCACGGGGTAAATCCGGCATGAGGACGAATCTAGCACGCTGCGGTCAGCTCAAGCGTGCCGCAAAACATGTTGCACGGGTAGAATGACCGCGTATGGAAGATTCGATGGAAACGGCGTCCTTGAGCCCGGAACAGCTTGAGGCCATGGCCCGGACGCTGGAAGCCAGTGGCAAATACAAGGTATTGCGCAAAGTGCCCCGCTTCGGCTCGCAGCCAGTCCCGGCCGGAACCGAGATGGCCACCGGCCTGATGGTTGACGTGGAGACAACCGGCCTGCGGGCAGACAGCGACGTGATTATCGAGCTCGCCGCAGTACCTTTCCGCTATGACCGGTCGGACGGCCGGATCTACGAGGTGCTGGAGGCATTCACAGCGTTCAATGATCCCGGGCGGCGGATTCCGCGCGAGATTGTTGCGCTGACCGGAATAACCGACGATGACGTGCGCGGCAAGAGAATCGACGCCGGGCGGGTGGCTGAGCTGCTTGAGCAGGTTGATCTTGTCGTTGCGCACAACGCCGGCTTCGACCGGCCCTTTCTGGAAAGAATGTTTCCCGGGTTCGCGGCCAAGCCATGGGCCTGTACCGTCAGTGACATCAACTGGTCCGCCGAGGGCATCCGGGGTTCGAAGCTTGAGTATCTGACCCTGTCCTTCGGCTATCACTACCAGGCGCACCGTGCCGAGGACGACTGCATGGCGGCACTGATGCTGCTCGCTCAGAAAATGCCCCGCAGCGGACTTCCTGCTTTGCTGGGCCTGCTGGAGAGTTGCGGACGCTCGACCTGGCGCTTCCAGGCTGTCGGTGCGCCGTTTGAGGCGAAGGACAGTCTGAAGGGCCGCGGTTACCGCTGGAATCCGGCGGCGCGCTTCTGGTGGAAAGACATAGCGGACGATTACAAAGAGGCTGAACAGGACTGGCTGTCCGCACAGGTTTACAAGGGTGGCAAGGTGCCGGAACCGAAGGCTTTTTCGGCTCTGGAACGCTACTCCAGACGCTTCTCTTAAGCCGCTTTCATCCCACGGACACGTGACTGCGATTGTGTTCCGATACTTTTGTCACCGGGGGCAGGTGCTACTGTGGTGACAGTGCTTGGGAGATGTTTCACAAGGAAGCAT
>CAZPLV010000065.1:0-9287 GCA_964587295.1 uncultured bacterium | reverse complement strand
TGATTCCTTGCGGTAGGCCAGTCCGCGCTCGAACATCTGCAGGAAGAACCACTGGTTCCAGCGGTAGTACTCAGGATCGCAGGTGTTCAGGGTCTTAGACCAGTCGAACATCGCACCCATCTGGCCGAACTGCCTGCGCATCCGCTCGATCTGTGCGTAAGTCAGGCTGGCCGGGTGGACCGTTTCGCCGGCGCGGGCAGCCCGGATGGCCGCATTCTCGGCCGGCAGCCCGAACGCGTCAAATCCCATCGGGAACAGTACGTTGTTGCCGCGCATCCTCAGGAAACGCGCCGCAGCGTCCGCAGGCACCTCGGCGTACCAGTGGCCGGCGTGCAGGTTGCCTGACGGATAGGGGTACATGGTCAGGAAGTAATACCTGGGCCGGGAGTCGTCATGCAGGTCTGTTTCATAAAGTCCTGCTTCCGCCCAGCGTTCCTGCCACTTTGTCTCGATGTTCCCCGGGCTGTAGCGTTCCGCGGGAGTGCTGTTCTGCTCAGTATCGGCCATATCCGTGAGCCAGTATATTCCGATAACGCCGGCGCACTTGCATTCATGGCTTCAGACGCCTGCCGGTGCGGTAGTAGACTTGAGGTAATTGGAGGCGAAATGGATTTTGACCTGATTGTGATCGGTTCCGGGCCAGGTGGTTACCACGCGGCCATCCGCGGTGCCCAGCTGGGTCTGAAGACCGCGATTGTGGAGAAGGGTGAGATCGGCGGGGTGTGCCTGAACATCGGCTGCATTCCCACGAAAGCACTGCTGCACGTGGCCGGCCAGCTGAACGCCGCCAACGGCATGAAGGACCACGGCGTGGACTTCGGCACTCCCAGGATCAACCTGAAGAAGATTGAGGAGTGGAAGCAGAGCGTGGTCGGCAAACTGACCGGCGGAGTGAGCGCACTGCTGAAGGGCAACAAGGTCGAAGTGATCGAAGGTGAGGCGCGCTTCGAGTCGACCGACAGGATCAAGGTCGGCGAGCGCAGCTACAGCGCCGGCAAGTTCATCATCGCGACCGGCTCCTCGCCGGTCAGCATTCCCGGCTTCGACATCGACAACTCGGCAGTGGTCGACTCAACCGGTGCACTTGTCGTGAGTGAGATCCCGAAGCGTTTCCTGGCCATCGGCGGCAGCGCCATCGGTCTGGAGTTCGCTGACGTGTACAACGCCCTCGGCTCCGAGGTAACCGTTGTGGAACTGATGGACCGCATCGTGCCCACAGCGGATCCGGATGCGGGCAAAGAGCTGCACAAGGCTCTGAAGAAGCGCGGCATCAACATAATGACCGGTACCAAATCGCTTAGTCAGAAGAAGGTGAAGGGCGGCATTGAGGTGACGCTCGAGGACAGGCAGGGCGAGCAGTCGACGGTTACGGTCGACAAGGTGCTGGTTGCGGTCGGCCGCCGGCCCAACAGTGCGGACCTGGGCCTTGAGGCCGCAGGCATCGAGACCGATGGCCGTGGCTTCATCAGCACCAACGAGAACATGCTGACCAACGTGCCGAACGTTTATGCAATAGGCGATGTGGCGGCCATGCCGCTGCTGGCGCACAAGGCCATGAAGGAAGGTCTCGTCGCAGCCGAGCATGCCAGCGGTCTTACGAGCGCCTACGACACCATCGTGCCCGCGGTCATCTACACCAATCCGGAACTCGCTTCAGTCGGCATGACCGAGGCCGAGGCGGAAGAGGCAGGCCACAAGGTGCGCACGGGACGCTTCCCGCTGGGGGTATCCGGCCGGGCCATGACCATGGGCGTCGAGGGCGGCCTCGTGAAGGTCATTGCCGACGAGGACACCGACATGCTGCTCGGCTTCCACATGGTCGGTCCGCAGGCCGGGGAGCTGGTTGCCGAGGCCACCCTGGCCATCGAGATGGGTTCGACCCTGACCGACATTGCCCTGACCCAGCACGCTCACCCGACGCTTTCCGAAGCAATCATGGAGGCCGCGGAGCAGGCACACGGCCAGGCCATACACACTTCCAACCGCCAGCCGCGCAAGCGCTGAGCAGATCAGTCAGGCCACAGGACAGGCCGGGCCAACGCGAGTGCGTTGACCCGGCCTTCCTCGTGTTCGCCGTTCAGGTCGTGTAGTCGGCGTTGATGCGCACGTACTCGGCAGTGAGGTCACAGCCCCAGGCACTGCCGCTGCCCTCTCCGGCCCGGAGTTCGATGCTGAACAGCACTTCTTCCTGGCGCAGCAGTTCGGAGGTGGCGGCGGTGTCGAACGGCTGTGGTGCTCCGTCGTAAACCGTCACGCCCTGCACGTCGATCCGCACCCGGTCCGGATCAAAGCTGGCGCCGGAGCGGCCGAGCGCCACCAGAATCCGGCCCCAGTTCGGGTCATTGCCATGCACGGCGGTCTTCACCAGCGGGCTTCCGGCAACAGTGCGGGCTGCCTGCCGTGCGTCAGAGTCACTTGCGGCAGAGCGCACCTGCACCGTCAGCAGCCTGCTGGCACCCTCACCGTCACGGGCGATGCGCCGGGCCAGGCCCTCGCATACCCGCAGCAGGCCGGCGCGCAGTTCAATCGCGTCGCAGTCAATGCGGTTGCTGCTGAAAACGAAAGCGGCGTCGTTCGGTGAGGTGTCACCGTCAACCGTCACCTGGTTGAAGCTGCGGTCCGTCACGTCCAGCCACATTTCGCGCAGCTGCTCCTGGGGAATGCTGGCGTCGGTCATGACGTAAGCGAGCATGGTCGCCATGTTCGGATGGATCATGCCGGAGCCCTTGGCGACACCAACTATGCGTGCACCGCCGGGCAGCTCGACTTCCTCCTGCTTGAAAACCAGGTCCGTGGTCAGGATTGCCGCGGCGAAGGCGGCGGAATCATCACCCAGTCCTGATTCCAGTTCGGCCTGGGCTGCCTCGATCTTCTCGATCGGCATGCGCACGCCCACCACACCGGTGGAGTTGGTCAGTACCTGGGCCGCGTCAGCCAGACCCAGCTGCCGACCGGCAGCTTCGGCCATGCGCAGGTTGTCCCGTACGCCCAGCTCACCGGTGGCGCAGTTGGCATTGCCGGAATTGATCAGCAGGGCCCGCACCTTCTCACCGGTTGCATAAAGCTCACGGTTGCGGCCCACGTTGGCGGCGTATACGAGATTGGTGGTGCTGACCATGCCCCAGCTGAGCGGCTCAGCGCCGAGGATGAGGCCCAGATCACGCTTTCCGGACCTTTTCAGTCCGGCGCTTATTCCACTTGTCCTGAATCCCTGCGGAAGTTTCATGGCCAGCGTCCTTCTGTTTCGAGTCCGGTCTGCTCTGCAAAGCCGGCCGCAATATTGAATGCCTGAACCGCCTGACCGGCGGCTCCCTTGCCGAGATTGTCGAGCACGCAGTAGGCCATGATGATTCCGGTACGCGTATCGAGTTCGACGCTGACGATGGCGCGGTCAGTCAGGCTCACGGCCTTCGTTTCCGGCGCGGTGTCCTGCACGTGCAGCAGCGGGTTGCCCTCATAGAAATCCCGGTACAGCTGCAGCAGTGAGGCGCTGCTTACGCCTGCCTCCGGTGAGCGTGTGCTGGCAACCGCAAGGATGCCGCGTGCCATCGGCACCCGCATGGGTGTGAAGGCCAGGCGCGGCTGCTGCTGGGGACCGTGGGTCTGAACGTCCCGGCCGGCCAGGGGGTTGCCGGCCGCGGCAGAGCGCACCCGGCCCAGGTTGGCCTCGATCTCACCGATGTGACGGTGCTTGCCGCCCGTGCTGTAAGGAACCACGCTGTCCATCGCCTCAGGGAAGTGGACCGGCAGTTTCGGTCCGCGGCCGGCACCGGAAATACCGGTGGCAATGGTGACCGCAGTGTCCTGACCCAGGTGGCCGGCTGCCGCCAGCGGCGCCAGCGCCAGGGTGGCGGCAGTGGCGTTGCAGCCAGGGCTGGCAACCAGCCTGGCGCCGGGAAGCTCACTGCGGTGAAGTTCCGGCAGACCGTAGCGCGCCTCTGCAAGCAGTTCCGGGTGGGCGTGGGGCTGGCCGTACCATTCCTCGTAGGCAGCGGCGTCCAGCCGGAAGTCCGCCGAGAGGTCGATCGCCAGCTTGCCCTGCGCGCGTGCGCTGTGTACGAGCGGTGCTGTCGCGCCGTGCGGCGTTGCGAAGAAAACGACGTCGGCGGCTGCGATGACTTCTTCGTCAGTCTGGAATGTCCGTGCGCCAGGGGTGGTGCCCGCCAGCTGCGGCCAGGCTGTTTCCAGGGACTGTCCCAGGAACTGGCGGGAGGCAAAGCCGCTGAGTTCGACGCCATCGTGCCGGCCCAGCCGCCTGATCAGTTCACTGCCCCCGTAGCCGCTGGCCCCGAGGATGCCTGCTTTAAGGGTCACTGCTTCTCCAGGTATTCGAACAGGATGCCCTTGTGGGCGTGGAGCCTGTTCTCCGCCTGGTCGAACACCACGCTGCGTTCGTGATGAACGCTTTCCTCAGTGCACTCCTCGCCGTAGTGCGCGGGCAGGTCATGCATGAATACTCCGCGTGAACTCAGGTCGGCGAACCAGTCGGGCGTTATTGTGTAGCCTTGGAATGCCTTGCGGCGGCGTTCCGTGTCCGCTTCCTGACCCATGGATATCCATACGTCGGTATACAGCACGTCGGCCCCTGCCGAGGCTGCACGGGGGTCATGGTCGATGCTCACGTCGGCACCGGCGGCGCGGGCGCGTTCCAGCACTCCCGCATCCGGCTCGAAACCGGGCGGACAGGCAATAATGAGGCTGATGCCGCTGTGGGCGGCAGCCTCGATGTGCGTGTTGGCGACGTTGTTGCCGTCACCCACGTACACGAAGCGGAGTCCGTCGAGTTCACCGAAGTGCTCGCTGAGGGTCATGTAGTCGGCCAGAATCTGGGTCGGATGCACCAGGTCAGTCAGACCGTTGATCACGGGAACATCGGCATGTTCAGCCAGGTCAAGAACGGTCTGATGGGAGTTGGTGCGGGCCATGATGCCGGCTGTCCAGCGGCTCAGGTTTCTGGCGATGTCACGCGCACTTTCGCGTTCGCCCAGCCCGATTGAATCCTGCCCCAGCAGGATGGCGTGACCACCGAGCTGGTACATGGCAATATCGAAGGTCGTGCGGGTGCGAAGTGACTGTTTCTCGAAGATCATGGCCAGGCTGCTGCCTTCCAGCGCCTGGGGCCTGACTCCTCGCTGCCAGGCTCGCTTCAGTTCAAGAGCAGAGTTGAGCAGCCCGCTGAACTCTGCAGCGGTCAGGTCAGCCAGGCTTATGAAATCCCGGCCTTTGAGGGAGACGGCGCCAGTTTGAATCATCGGTCAGGAACCTCCAGCAGGCTGTGGTATTCAGCCAGACGATGAGTCTAGCACCAGCACTGCATAAAAGCAGCAAACATGCAACCTTATGCAGCCTCAGGCGGGCAGCCCGAGCAGCCCCAGGTACCAGCTGAGCAGGCCATCGCCCCAGAACAGCGCGATCAGTGCGCCGGCAACCAGGTACGGGCCGAACGGAATCTGCCGCTCACCACCGAAGGCCCGGCCCAGGACGCCGATTACCGCGCCCAGAACGATGGCTGCCAGGAAGCCGACCAGGAACAGTTGCCAGCCGAGCATTGCTCCCAGCACCGCCGCCAGTTTCGCGTCACCGAAGCCCATGGCGATGGGCTCATCAGCAGCCGGGTCATCTTCCTCCGCTGTTTCCCTGCTGAACAGTGAATGGAGCCACCACCAGAATGCTCCGGCAATGGCTGCGATGCCCGCGGCCACGAGGCTGCCTTCCAGGGCAGCCGGCAGGCTGATGGGCAGCACGTAGGGTACGAGCGCAATCAACCCGACAAGCCAGACAAGGTAGAGCAGACCCTCCGGGAGGCGCAGCACCCTGCGGCTCACCAGATTGAGGAGCACGGAAGCCAGGGCAGCCAGCGCACCGGGCTGCCAGCCGAACAGGAGACCCACCGTGGCTGCCAGGTTCACCTGGTCGAAACCGATGGGCCAGAGCCGCTCTTTGGTATCAGCAAGGCGCCGCAGGGCCAGCCCGCCCAGGCGGTTGATGAGCGTGAGCACACCGGCCGCGATCATGGCTCCGAGAAAAGCGGTCCACAGGTCGGGCAGTCCGCTGCCGGGTTCGTAGAGGAACGTGGCTGCCATTGCAACGACAAAGGCCGGCAGGGTCAGCGAGTCCGGCAGCGTCTGCGTATCAATGTCGATAAAGGTCAGGATGACGAGCAGGGCGAACAGCACCAGAAGTGGAAGGAAAGTGGCGCCGTAGTCCGTCACTGGCCAGCGCCAGGCGATCGCAAAGAAACCGGCGGCCATCAGCAGCTCCACCAGCGGGTAGCGCGCGCTTATCGGCTGTGAACAGCCCCGGCAACGGCCGCGCTGCACCAGCCAGGACAGGACGGGAACCAGTTCAAGCGGCGTCAGCGGCTTCCTGCATTTCGGACAGTGCGAACCCGGCCAGGCCACGGATTCACCCCGCGGCAGCCGGTAAATGACAACATTCGAGAAGGAACCGATCAGGGCGCCCAGTACAGCACAGACAGCGGCAACCGCAAGCGGCAGATTCAGGTTTTCAGGTCCCATTTTTCTCCCGGGCCGCCCGCATCCGTCAGTGCACCAGGGGCAGCCAGTTCTCATCATGCGGGTGCTAGACTTGCAGGCGCTATGAAACGAGTCACCTACATGATACTCGCAGCCCTGGCCGTAGCCGCAATCGGCTCACTCAACCTGCAGGCGCAGGCGCCCGAGGCACGCATCGCCTTCGTCAACTCACAGCAGGCAATCAATGCGCATCCGGCCGGAGCGGCCGCGCGTGAAGTCGAACAGCGGGGAATTGCTGAGATTACGGAAATCCAGAACAGCCTCAATGCAATCGTTGAACGGGCCCGCAGTGGCGCACAGCTGACGCCGGAGGAGCAGGAAATGTTCCAGACGAGTCAGATCGCCCTGGAGACAACCGCACAGCGTTACATGGAGGAAGTCGGCGCCGCTGCCCAGCCGGCCGTGCTCGCCGTTGACGAGGCGCTCAAGGCTGTGGCTGCAGAGCAGGGCTACACCGTTGTTTTTGACTACGAGGTTGCCGAGCAGTCCGGCATGGTCGTCTACGCCCAGGACGGGCTCGATATCACCCAGCTGGTGATTGACCGCCTGCCCTAACCGTCCTTGAGGGTCTCCAGGAACTTCCTGTCGGCCGCAGAAAGCTCAATGTTTTCCAGCAGGTCCTTGCGGCGCGCGAATGTGCGCTCAAGGGCCTGCTGCCGTCTCCACTGTGCGACGTTGCCGTGATGACCGGACAGCAGCACGTCCGGTACTGCCTCGCCCGCGAATTCCCTGGGCCGGGTGTACTCGGGATAGTCAAGCAGACCGGCTGAGAACGAGTCCTGCTCGAAGCTCTCGCTCTGCCCGAGCACACCGGGAAGCAGCCGCGCAGTTGCCTCGATCAGCACCAGGGCAGGAAGTTCACCGCCCATCAGCACGTAATCGCCTATGGACACTTCGCGGGTGACGAGCCTCTCGGTGCGGGCATCAAAACCTTCGTAGCGGCCGCACAGTATGCCGATGTGCTTCTTCGTGCTGAGTTCGCGGACCAGTTGCTGGTCCAGCGGCTGACCGGCTGGCGAGACCATGATGATCTCATCAGGGGGCGGCGCCTGTTGCTTAAGTTCGCTGATGGCCGCAGCCGCTATGTCGACACGGATGACCATGCCGGCTCCACCGCCGTAGGGCGTGTCGTCAACTTTCCAGTGCGGCGGCTCGGCGAATCTGCGCAGGTCCTGCACGTCCAGCTCAAGCTGGCCCCGCTCAAGTGCCTTGCCGAGTATCGCTTCCTGCCGCCAGGCGTTCACCAGGGCGGGGAAGAGGGTGTAGACGCTGTACTTCACGCTTAAAGCAGACCGTCGGGCGGGTCTGCCAGGAGGACGCGGGAATCTTCAACCTGTACGTACGGAGCGTTCAGGGGGATGAGCTGTCCGCCGGGTTCAAGCAGCAGGTACTCATGACCCGCTGCGCCGCTGATTTCTGCAACGCGGCCGATTTCCCGGTTCTCCAGGAAAACCGCCACACCGGTCAGCCCTGCGGCCAGATCGAACGCGCTGAAACCCTCGGGCAGTTGTGAGGCAAGGATGCCCACATCCCGGTTGGTGAGCTCACGGGCACGTTCCACGCGCCGGACGCCCTCAAAGTGGACCACCAGCCCGCGGTTGTGGCGCCGTACGGCTGCCACCCTGAGTTCCCGGCCCGAGTCGTCGCTGACGCTCAGGCCGGCTTCCATGAGTTCGGCTTCGGCCGGTCCGGAAGCATGAAAAAGCAGCCCGCCATCCAGACCGACGGTGCGGCCAATCCGGCCGAGCTGCAGTGTGCGCTCAGTATTTTCAGATGACATGTCTATCCAACGCGCGCCGCAAGCCAGTGCGGGTCAGTCGACCAGCTGGACTTCCACGCGCTGCCTGCCATCAGCAGCGGCCCGCGCAAGCGTGCGGATGCTGTTGATGGTGCGGCCGCCGCGGCCGATCACCCGGCCGGCGTCGTCAGTGGCGCACTGGATTTCAATGCGCAGGCTGCGACCGTCGCGGTGGGTTTCCACCTCAACGGAGTCATTGTCCTGGACCAGGTTATGGACGATCAGGGCGACAAGTTCCTGCGACAATGCATTACCTCTCAGTCAGTCAGGCAGTTGCTTCGGCCGCGGCGACACGCTTGGTGTAACGCTCACGGTTCTTCGCCTCAACCTGGCCGACTTCGACACCGGACTGCTCGAGCAGCTTGAGGGCTGTGTCGGTGGGCTGTGCACCCTGCGCGAGCCAGTGCTGGGCACGCTCAACGTCAATCTTCAGCGGGGTGGCAGTGGTGCCACGCGGGTCGTAGTAACCGAGGTTCTCGATGTAGTCGCTCGACCGCTTCTTGCGTGAATCAACCACGACAACACGGTAGTGAGGGGTCTTTTTTGCGCCCATGCGCATGAGGCGAATCTTTACCATTTACGTACTTCCTCCAAAACTCCGCCACATGCTAGCACGCGGCGCACACAAGTCGTTAAGTCTACTACACTTCTGCGGTCAACATGGCTTTGCGGACAGCAAGGCTGCTGCGGGCTCAGCCCATCAGGCCGCGGCCACCGCGACCCTGCTGCTTCGCCACCTGCTTCATCATTTTCTTCATCGCCTCATAGTTCTTCATGAGACGGTTCACGTCCTGCACCTGGGTGCCGGAGCCGGCGGCGATGCGCTTGCGGCGGCTCGCATTGAGCAGCCGGGGCTGGCGCCGCTCCTTCTCGGTCATGCTGGAGATGATCGCTTCGACACGCGCAATCTCGCCCTCATCGATGTTGGCACCCTTGGGCAGCATCTTGCCGGC
>CAZPLV010000064.1:0-9374 GCA_964587295.1 uncultured bacterium | reverse complement strand
TGGCGCTGGCGAGGAAGTTGGCCAGATCGGCAGCACGTACGGGGTTCCGGTCAGCGACTTCTATTCTGATGACACTTGATATGACCTGACTCTGGATGTTCACCTGAATCCGGCTTCTGAGTGCAGCATTCACAGCCGGATCCGCCTGCTCACCGCGGGCGAGAAGGGCCTGCTCAAGCAGCGGTCCGTCCAGAATCAGTGTGCGGTATGCGCTTGCATCAACAGCAGGCGGCGTGACGATGCCAAGACTGTCGAGCCCTTGCTGCGGTGAAGCCAGCAGCAGGGTGGCCGTGGCTGTATACATGGCCGGGCTCAGCAGACGCATCAGAAACACGACCGCGGCCGCCAGAATCCCCAGAAGCAGCGCCGGGCGGGCACCACGCCTGAGCAGCGTGACCGCACGCGCCCACGGCTCGGCCGGTGCGGATACGGTGAAATCGGCAGTCTGTGGTGCTTGCTCTGTCATGGCAACGACTGGATGTTACCAGTGCGGATACCAGTCGTGGCGTACGGATGCACTATGGAGCTGTAAGTACCCGCAGTTCTGTGCCTGAAGGATCACGGAGGCTGATGCCACCATGCACGCTGTCGTAACTCCAGCCTTCGGCATCGAGCCGGCCCTTGAGCTCCTCAAGTGCCGCACCGGCAGGAAGGAGCAGCTCCCAGTGCTTCAGACCTGCACTGCCTTCGGGGCGGGGTTCAGCACCCGGTCCGTTCCATGAGTTGATGGCCAGCGAATGCGGTTCCGTGTCCTGATCCAGGCCGTAATCACTCATGCCGATATTGCTCATGTGCAGGCGCAGGTGAAAACCTATAAGCCGCTCGAAAAAGTTGCGGCCGGTTTCAATGTCACGCATGTGCAGATGCACGTGGCCAATGCACGTGCCGGCGGGGAGCGGTGCGCTCAGGTCATCGTCCGGACCCAGGACGCTCAGCAGATCCTGCACGTCCAGTGCTTCCGTCACCCCGCGGTAGCTGCTTTCACCCGTCAGCTGCGCAACGGGTCGTCCATCGGGCAGGATGAGCATCCGGCCGCGCTCCGGCGTTTCATAGGTGATTTCTATTCCGATTCCGTCCGGATCGTCAAAGTAGGTGGCCATGGTGGCAGTGTGATCCGTGGGGGACTGGGCGTACTCGAGAGTCGCCAGACGGGCAACGAGCAGCGCCAGGTCTTTCTGTTCCGGTACATGAATCGCCACGTGATACAGCCCGGTGCTGCGGCGTGCCGCTCCCTCGCCCGCATCAGGGTGCAGCACAAGCAGGGTTTTGTTTTCCACGCCCAGGTGGATGGAGTCACCATCCGACGGAGTTTCGGTCAGGCCGACGTAACGCGTCCAGAACACACGCGCACGTTCTGCGTCGGTTACATGCAGGTGTACTCGGCCAAGTTCACTGCCTTCCGGCAGCAGTTGGGGTCCTCTGTCCATGGCTTGAGTGTAAGGAATATAGGGCGCCGCCAACGTAGCCGCGGCGCCCGATGCCCAGCTGCGCGGGGTTCGAATCAGCCAGCCAGACCAGCGCACTGGTCCTCTGCGTTGCCGTGCACCGTGTTGTTGCCGCCGGTCGGGACAGGGCTGTTGCCCTGGCACTGCAGGTTGCCGCCGATAATGTTGCCGCTTAAGCTGACGCCACCGTCGTTGCTGTTGACCTGCAGGTCAGCGTCGATGGTCACGCCGGAAACCGTTACCGCGCCACCATCCTCCGCCTGGATGTTGCCGCTGACCTCTCCACCGCTGACGATCAGCTCGTTTGTCCGCTCTGTCTGGACGTTGCCGTCGACGGTGACATCAGTCAGGCTGATGAGCACATTGTTGCCGTCTTCCGCTTGCACGTCCCCATCAACCGAGGCAGCGGACGCAGTGAAGCTGCCCGCACCGTCAAGCTGCACGTTGCCGTCCACATGGCCGCCTTGCATGGTTACGCTGGCACCCGTGCTCAGCAGCAGGTTGCCGGCGATACGGACGTTATCCAGCGTGCAGCTGGTATCGGCAGGGATCCGCAGGTCGCCGCTGCCTCCGTAGTCGCAAGCCTCGGCGCCGCCTCCGCCTCCGCCGCCACCCCCGGGAGGTGCCGGATTATTTGCACAGGCAGTCAGAGTCAGCGTCAATGCTGCCAGGCCAGTCCGGTACCGCAGGCCACGACTGAGAATGGATTTGGTGTTCATAATGCCTCCCTGCTGCGAATGGTAGTCCTCTGCATATGATTCTGGTGAGTGCGCTGTCTGGTGGTGTTCATACAATGCGCCACTGCTGAAAGATGCAAGGTGGCACGGGCCTGACGGACGACGGGCCGCCCCCCAGATCACATCACCGTAAAGTTGGAAACGGAGTGCAGACGCGAAACAGGAGGCCGTGGCTCCCGCTAAGCGGAAGTCACGGCCTGAGCGTGTGAACTTACTCGTCGAACAGTTGGAACAGCTCCGTCATCTGCTTAGCGGCGGCCGCATTACCGCCGTAGGGCTGCAGATACAGGTCAAGATTGGTGACCTGCTGCCCGGCAGCGATAGTAATCAGCTGCTGATGCATGGCGAACGGTTCACCGGGCTGGATGTTGCCCGTATTGCCGAGCGGCTGCCAGGCGGCCACTGTGTAGCTGCCGGCCTGCAGGCTGCCAAGCGTGTAGTTGATCTGTGCACCAGCGGTGGCTGGCAGTGTGACTTCAGCTGACTTTGTTACGTCATAAGTACCGTCGGCGTTGGTGAACAGGGCCGCCACGTAGACGTTACCGCTCGGGATAGGCTGACCGGGATTGACAGGTCCTGGACCCGGTGGATTCGGACCCGGTGGATTGGGACCGGGTGGGTTCGGTCCGGGCGGGTTCGGTCCGGGTGGGTTCGGTCCGGGTGGGTTCGGTCCGGGCGGATTACCACCGCCGCCGAGTGCGACCGCAGCGTCCACGAGCCCGGTGCCACAGAAAACAGTCGGATTTACGACTCCGGGGTTGCCTGCCACGCAGGCTTCCGCCGGCAGCGGCCTGCCGGCAGCCCTGAGCTGGGTGACAACCTGGTCGAACGTCAGATTGGGCTTGCGGGCCAGCATCAGTGAAACGACGCCAGCAACATGCGGCGCAGCCATCGATGTGCCCTGCATGAACTCCGTCTGCGGCACCAGTGGATTGGCACCGCCAGCGTGATACAGCACTGTGCTCAGAACACCAGCCGGATACTCCGTACCTGTCGTGGTGTCGGTGAACGTGCGATTCATGTTGCCACCCGGAGCCATCACGTCAATTTCGTTACCGAAGTTCGAGTAGGGCGCGCGGTACCCGGTGTGATCCGTTGCACCGACGGTGATTACTCCAGGGCAGTTGGCCGGCACAATATTCGCTGTGTTCATGTTCTCATTACCGGCAGCCACGACCGTGATTACGCCGTTTGCAGCCATTGCAGTGAATATCTCGGCAATGAGCTGCGGGCACGCTCCGTCAGTCTCCGCACCAAGACTCATGTTTACAACCCGGGCGGGATTCGGATTACCGGGGACACCCTCAACGCCGCCACCGGCGGCCCACCAGGCGCCCAGATAGATGTCGTCGATGGTACCCGAGCCATCATTGCCCAGCGAACGCACGGCAACCAGGTCAACGTTCCAGTTGACGCCGGCAAGGCCAACTTCGTTATTCGTCGTTGCGCCAATCGTTCCCGCCACATGCGGGCCGTGGAATCCGGAGCCTCCACCCTGCCAATACTCCGGGTGGGTGTGAGAGTAATCCATGAAATCCGGGCCCCAACCCGGTTGTGGGCCACCGTGATTCGGGCCGGAAACGAAGTTGTAGCCACCCACATACGTCAGGTCGGGGTGAAGGTTCGGGTCAGTGATTCCGCCACTGTCCACCACAGCCACGGTAATTCGGTTCGATGCGCCTGTCTCGATGTCCCAGGCCGCCGGCAGGTTCAAAGCCGGATAGTGCCACTGCAGATAGGCAAACGCATCAGTGGGCGTGCGATAAGCACTCAGAATCCACCTGGGAATCGCCTCGATTACGTCTTCACGTTCATTGAGTTCGGCGACCAGTGCCCGCGTCTGTTCCTCATCCAGGCCAGGAGCCGTGTAATGCAGGTATCCGGCGGCGTCGCGGCCACCCTGCAGCGTGAGCTGCACGCCACTGACACTGAGCGTGCCGAGCGAAGCGGTCCTCAGGTCGAGGCTCCGGTCAAAACCAACCAGCACTTCACCCGGGACGATTGGGGCAAGTCCGCTGGGCTTGATGGCCTGAGTGCTTGCCTGCCCCACAAATTCAAAGCCGGTTTGCTGCGGCATGATCAGCCTGCCGGAAATCAGTCCGCTGCCGACAGGCTGCTGGCCGCCCGGGCCGCCGCCACAGGCAACCAGCAGGACCGGTGTCAGCAGCAGTATCAGTGTTCGTAAGCCACCCGCAAGAATGGGTTGTTTGCTCATGTTGCCTCCTGCCAGGATTATGCGTTGCGGAGGCTTAACTGCAGCTTAAATTTGGTGGCTCACACTTCAGCAGAGTCAGGGCACGAGCGGTTTGGTGTGCGTAGCCAAACTGAAGGCGCGCTGGAAATGGTTTCAGCGCGCCAGGGTGTCCCGTCAAGGCCCACCAGGTCTTGACAGCCGTGGATTACTGTTCAGGTCGGGCAAATCGTTATGAAGCAATGGAAGCGGCGCCCATGTCAGGCCGAGCCCAAATGACCAGCCGCTGAAAGTGGTTTCAGAGCTCATCTCTGACTCAAGCACACCCATGGCACCGCTTCCACCGGCCGAGGTCGGCCGACCTGAAGAATCCGTCGCCCAGTATGAGGAGGCTACCGTGCCGTCTGTGCCAGCCGCAGAACCTCCAACCAGCCCGCCAGTGCCAGAGGCAGGCAGCACAAGCGAGACGCTGTAGGTCTCCTCGATTGAACCGTCGTCAAACCTTCCCACCAGGCCACCGGTCAGTACCAGTCCGGACGGATTGACAGCTTCGACTCGTAACGCAAGGCTGTACGATTGCCGTATCTCAGCATCCTGGCTGGAACCCACCAATCCACCAACACTTGACTTTCCCGTCACCGTGGCAGCGCGGTCCGTGTATGAACCCGTGATCGATGCGCTCAGCGACTGGCCGGTGGCGCTCGCGAGCTGTCCAACCAGCCCACCCGCGACCGGACCCTCAGACCAGACCGTACTGCTGCTGTCAGAATTCACAATTGTCGACGAGAACACACGACCTGCAAGGCCGCCGACCAGACCGGCGTGTGGACCATGGCCGACATACTGTGCACTGGTATGGCTCATAACCACACCATTGCTGCTTGAGTCCTCGATTGTTCCGTGGCTCAGGTAGCCGACGAGCCCGCCGACTTCGATGCCCCAACCGGTGACTTCGGCGGTGCTTGAAGAGTTAAGCACATTGAACCGACCCCTGCCGACCAGTCCACCGACGGCGGCCGCGGCACTGGTCGGTGTGCCCATTGCGCTGACTGAACCAGATACGCGCACACGGCTCAGCTCACTGATGCCAGAGCCCGTGGACTGCCCGAAAACTGCGCCTACATGCATCGCTCCGGTGATATCCACGTCTTCCAGCCTGAGATTCGATACTCGAGCTGCGTCGGCGGCTCGCGCGAACAGCCCTACGTCGGTTGTCCCTGGCCTGTTCACAAACAAATTACTGATTGCATGGCCGTCGCCGTCGAAGCTGCCGCTGAATCCAACGTTTGGCTGCTGGTTGCTGCCGATCGGCATGAAACCCATGCCGGCGTTCCAGTCCCGGGTGGCTGAGGCGTCTATGTCATCGACCAGGACATAGTGACCCATCAGGTGCGTTTCCGAGGATAACGACTGAAGCTGCACAATGTTATCTATCTGGCACGGATTGTGTTCGTCAAGATGGGTGCCGTTCTCGGGACACAAGCTGACGTTCAGCACATGGATACTCCACTCGTCCGCTGGTGCACCGGCCAGCTGCGCCCGGATACTGTACGAGCGGCTTTCAGCGGGCGCAATCCAGTCGACCGACCCACCGGTATCGTTCAGCAACTCACCGCTGTCACCGGTCCAGTTGATTACCATGTCCTCCGCTGGCGGGTCACCATTCACTGTGGCCGTGAAGGTCACGCGCTCTCCGTAATGGCCCCAGGTCGGGCCATGGATGACGACTTCGGGCGGCGCAGCAACAACCGTAAATTCAGCCGCAGTTTCAGCGGTCATACCAGCAACAGATACGTGCAGGGTGATTGTGACTGATTCGCCAATCTCTTGTGGAGCGGTCCAGCGGACTGTCTCGCCTTCGACGGCGGCAGGTCCGGACCCGGACACGTCGGCCGCTGCCTGCCCGTGACTGCGTATCTCGCCCGTTTCCCCCAGCGATTCAAGCAGGCCACCGGTTGCACTCCAGCTGAACAGTTTTTCTCCGTCTGGACCACCACTCGCAGAGGAGTACAGCAAAATGGAATCACCCTGCAGAATGGCGCCTCCGGCAGGATGAATATCGACGTTGAGGGGAGAAATCACGGTGATAACGTGCTCAGCCACTTCTGTGTCACCAGCCACCGTAATGGTGGCTTTGACGGTGACGGTTTCATCATCGGCCGAAGCGGTCCAGATGGTGACCGGACCAGATTCGGTGCTGAGGCTTCCGTAGTCGGCGGACCACACAACGTCGCTGGCTTCCGCACCCTCACCGGTGACTGTGGCCGTCAGCTCCAGTTCCTCCGATCCAACCACCATCGAGTTGCCGGTGATGCTTATGCCCAAAGGCACCGGTTCGCCGGGTTCTTCGGGATCCTCTGGGTCCTCAGGGTCTTCAGAATCTTCCTCGACTGCCTTTGCCTTAACCAACACATCGTGAGTCGCTGTCGCGCTTTCCACGCCGTACGTGACGGTGGCCGTGATGGTGTACTCGCCTGCTGCGGCCGGAGCGATCCAGACCGTGCTGAGCCCCGTCGCCGCACTGAGCTCACCAGAATCTGATCCCCAGGTCACAACTGCGGCAGCTGCGTTGTCACCAGTCACTTCTGCTGCAAGTTCGACTGCAGCTCCGGCTTCTGTTTCGCCGGCACCAGTGACAGAAATGGCCAGCGGTACCGGTTCCCCCCCATCCGGTGCCGCGCCGCCGCAGGCGGCCAGCAGCAATACCAGGGCCAGTCCCAATGCAATGCACAGCCTGCTCCGGCTCAGCGCTGTCCAACAATCAATCCCACGGCGGCACCTCGTCTTCAGATCCATCTGCATGACTTACCTCCCTGTCCGCGAAAGCACGGACCGCCAGGTCAGGCCTGGTTCATGCCTGACATTAGCGACCTGGCGTGTCACGAGCGTTCCACTGAAATGGCGGTGCTTGATTGCCGTGCGATGGAGATGACGTGGCCTGAAGAGCGGCCCTTGCGACCGAAAACTGTTATCACCGGATGTAATGAATTCGTCACCCGTCCACGGGTATTCTCTGTTACATGACGGTACCCGTGCATCTGAACCCGACTTTCTGGGACCAGCGTGACCAGTTTTCTGGCACGGTGAGTTCCGGTGGGCACGGCTCAGTCGGCGGATCGGCCACAGCGGGCTTGGCTGAGCAGCTGCTGACGATTCCACACCGGATTGCTTTCAGCCCGTCCCGCATGGAATTTCTGGAGGCAGCGGCCGGTGAGCTGCGGAAGCTGCTGGGTGCCGAAGCAAGAGTTCACTGGCTGATGGATGCGACCGAGCCGGATGTGGACACGAGTGCGGAGCAGATTAAGTTGCAGATTACCGAACAGAGGCAGCCCCTTGCGACGCTTGAACTGTCCCGCATCGGGGAGTTCAGCGCCGAGGAGCAGCGGCTGCTGGCGCACCTGGCCCAGAGCCTATCCTATCTGCTGAGCGTAAACGCAATGGCGGTGGAGACCCGTCTGCTTGCGGACCTGAGCAGCACCCTGCCGACCAGTTACACCCTGGAGTCCGCAGCGCAGGACGCGGTGGATGCATTGCTGCGTCACCTGGAAGCGCAGTCGGTCACGCTGCTGAAGAGCACCTTCAGTGGCTTCCGCACCCTCGCTGGTGCCGGAGAGTGGCCAACTGATATCGATGCCATGGCTATCGCAGAAGGCAGCATGAAGCTGGGCGAACCCGTCATGCGCGCTGACGGGCTGCTGACCTGCCCGGTTGCCGGCGATGGCAAGGCCAGGTTCATCCTGCTGCTCAAGTTCCCGGGCAGCGAACCGGGGGTTTCCGCCAAGGCATCAGCCGTCCAGCAGGCAGCCCGAGCGCTCGCGCCCCACCTGGAGGCCCGCTGGCGCACGTTCGTGCTGGGCGAACTTCTGAAACTCAACGAGGAAACAGCCGACACGCCAACTGAGGTGATGTACGACCGGATTCTGCAGACCGCCGTCAGGCTGGTTCCGGGTGCAGACAGCGGCTCGCTGAGCACCAGGGCCAGCGGCCAGGAACCATTCGCGTATCAGGCTGTTCAGGGTTTTGATGCCGACAAGCTGCTGGGCAAGCTGACGACCGAGGAGGAAGCGAAGGCCTGGTATGGAGCTGACAACGAAGGTTGGCTGCACGGCATTCCCCGCGAGATTCGCAGTGACGAGACCGACATTGCCGCATACGGTCTGGCCACTACACCTAAGCTGGACGTGGTGGTGGCGAGTTACGCCGACATCCGGACCAGCCTGTGCCTGCCGGTGCTGCATGACGGCGATGTGCTGGCACTGTTGAATCTGGAGAACCAGAGCGACCCGGCGGCTTTCGGGCGCGAGGCACTGGAAGTCTTCCGGTTGTTCGGCGCTCCCCTGGCCAGTCTGCTGCACCGGCAGCGGTTGCGGGACGTGCTCATGCATGCAGCGCTGAACGACGAACTGACCGGACTGGCCAACCGCCGTGCCTACGCTGACGCCTGCAACCGCGCACTGGCCCGGCACAAGCGGGACGGGCGGCCGGTAAGCATCCTGGTGATGGACCTGAAGGGCTTCAAGCAGGTGAACGACACCCTGGGCCATGATGCCGGTGACGACGCCCTGCAGCTTGTCGCCCGCACTCTGCAGGAGAATGCGCGCGACGGTGACCTGGTATGCCGACTGGGTGGCGACGAGTTCGCGATCCTGATGAGTGACACTCCTGCAAATGAGGCGGCCCTGGCAGCGCTACGACTGCGCAATTCCATCTCCCGCATTGAGTTTCGCGGCATGCAGATTCAGATGAACATAGGCAGCGCAACCGCGCCGGACGACGGCAGCTCATTGCCGGAACTGTCCGTGCTTGCTGACCGGCGGATGTATCAGGACAAGCGGGGGAACAGTCGCTGAGCAGTTCGTTTGTGAGCACAGCCGTGCAGTTATTCAGTCGGCCGGCTCTGTGCCGCCGCCAGCGTGGAAGCAAAAAGCACGCCGTCCAGGATAATTTTCCCGAACGGCGTTTCTGTGTGGAGCCAACGGTCGGAATTGAACCGACGACCTG
>CAZPLV010000063.1:0-9383 GCA_964587295.1 uncultured bacterium | reverse complement strand
TCAGGACCCTGCGGACCGACCGGACCGGCTTCACCCTGGGGACCCTGCGGGCCGGGAGGGCCCTGCGGACCGGCAAGCTCACCGGAGTCGATGGCGGCACGGAGGCCGTCAAGCTCGGACTGAAGAGCGGCGACCTGAGCACGCAGCTGATCAAGTTCGAACGCGGTGTTCTGCTCGGAAGCATCAGCGCGTGCTGCGAGTGAGTCGACATCAGCGCGGAGCTGATCGACAACACCGCGCAGGGCGGCAACGTCTTCCTGGGTCAGAACGATGGCGGCCTGAGTGTTCTCAGTCAGTACCTGAAGCAGGCGCTCGATGACGAGGGCAGCCTGGTAACGGGTGAATGACTCGTTGCCGCGGTAGGTGCCGTCAGGGAAACCCTGAACGATACCGAGGTCAGCAATGCGCTCTACTGCATCTGCTGCCCAGTGATCCGCAGCAACATCAGGGAACGACTGGGCCTGGACCGCAGCCGTGCCGAGTGTAAGTGCCGCAAAAACCGTAATGACGCGTTTCATGAAACCTCCAAAACGTAGTCGGCGCATAGTTGGTATGGACGCACGCCGAACGTCTGGTTACTACCCTAACTAAACCATCTGAGATGACCGTGAGATAGACAACGTTTCCGGTAATGTTCTCCCCGACGCCTTGACGGTGGTAACTGAGGAGCGCCGGAGAGTGGATTCACCACCCTCCGGCGCTCAGTCGTTACCTAAATCAGCACACGTAACTGTGGTGTGTATTACGGTACCTGCTGCATTAACACGTACAGCTCATCGCCGGCCACTTCAGTCTGGAAAATCCTCAGCGGCTTGATGGCAGGCATCGTCGGCCGGCCCGTCCGCAGATCGAAGGTTGCACCGTGGCGGATGCAGCGGATTCTGTCACCATCCAGCTCGCCGTCATGAAGCGGATAGCGTTCATGGGTGCAGCGGTCGGGCAGCGCGTGGTACTGACCTTCGTTGCAGACAATCACCAGATCCTGGCCGTGCAGCTCCACTTTCGTGATGCTGCCCTCGGGAAACTGGGCAAGACTGCCGGCCAGGGCCCGTGATTCAGTCATTCAGAGCTTCTCTTTCACGCCGGGAACACCGAGCTTCGCCTGAACGACCCGCTCAACATACTCAGCGACCTTGGGCAGCGTCACACGGCTCATGACCTCATGAAGGAAGCCGGTCACGAGGACGTGCTCGGCCACTTCCGGCCGCAGACCGCGGCTCATGAGGTAGAAGCGCTGGTCTTCGGGCACAGGACCGGTCGTGCTGCCGTGTGAGCAACGCACGTCGTTGGCGCCGATCTCCAGCTGCGGGATGGAAACGACTTCAGAATTGTCGTCCAGCAGCAGGTTCCGGTTGGTCTGGTACGCGTCAGTCTTCTGCGCGCCCTCGCCGACCTCGATGATGCCGGAGTAAACGGCCGTGCTCCCGTCCCGGACAGCACCCTTGAACAGCAGGTCGCTGTAGGCGTGATCGGCAACGTGGTGCTGCAGGGTGTACTGGTTGTAGTGCTGACCCTCATCGGCGAAGTACAGGCCCAGCATCTCGCTTTCGCTGCCGGGGCCATCCAGGCGGCACTCGACTTCAGTGCGCGAGGCGTCAGCCCCAAGGCTGACGGTCAGGCTCTCGAGACGGCTGTCCCGGCCCAGGTGGGCACGGACACGGTTTACGTGAGCGACGTTGCGGGCCCAGTTCTGCAGGTTCACGTAGCGCAGTTTGGCCCCGTCCATCAGAACGAGCTCGACACCGGAGTTCATGAACATCCGCTCGTCGAAATGATCGCTGGTCAGCTCATCCAGGTAGGTGAGGCTGGCGTTGGTGTCAACGACCACCAGGGTACGGCCGTTGGCAAGGCCACCCCGGTCCTCAGTGGTGAAGGCACCGAGCGGCAGCTCGAGTTCGACGTTTTTGGGAACGTACACGAAGGTGCCGTTCTCCCACAGCGATGAGTTGAGTGCGGCAAACTTGCCCTGATGGGCGTTCACGACCGCGTAGAGGTGCTCGCGTACGAGCTCCTCGTGTTCCCGCAGCGCAGTGCGCAAATCGGTGAAAATCACACCGGCTTCGCTGATGCGGGCCTCGTGATGCACGACGGCGTTGCCCTTGTGAACAAGTGTGCCTTCGGCGTCAGAGTCGGTGACCCGCATCTTCACGCGCTCCGGAACTTCGCGACTGGCGGGTTCCCCGGCCAGTTCAAGTCCATCGATGCTGAAGCGCTCGAGCTGCGTATAGCGCCATGCCTCATCCCTGCTGACTGGCCAGGGAGTCTTCTGATAGGTTGCGAACGCCGCGCGGCGTTCGCGTGCGAGCCATTCCGGTTCCTGATGGCGTTCGATCAGCCGCTCAACGGCGTCAAGGCTGATAACCGGGTTATCGGTCAGGGTTGCCACTCAGCCGACACTCCCTTCCATCTCAAGTTCAATGAGACGGTTGAGTTCAACCGCATACTCGAGCGGCAGCTCCTTGGCCACGGGGTCGAGGAAGCCGCGCACGATCAGCGCCATCGCTTCGTCCTCGGCCAGTCCGCGGCTCATCAGGTAGAAAATCTGCTCGTCATTGAGCTTGCTCACGCTGGCTTCGTGGCCGACGTGGGCGGTCTTCTCGTTGATTTCAATGTACGGATAGGTATTGGTGCGTGACTCCTCGTTGAGCAGCAGTGCGTCACAGTCAACGTTCGAGCGGGCACCGGTTGCACCTTCGTGAATCTGCACGAGTCCGCGGTAACCGGCGGTGCCCTCACCCATCGAAATGGACTTCGACACCACCGAGCTGGTCGTGTTCGGAGCGGCGTGAATCATCTTCGCGCCGGCATCCTGGTACTGACCGGTACCGGCGAATGCGATTGACATCACTTCGCCGTGCGCACCTTCGCCGACAAGGTAACAGCTTGGGTACTTCATCGTGGTCTTCGAACCGAGGTTGCCGTCCAGCCAGCCCATGGAGGCCCGGGCATGCACGATGGCACGCTGGGTCACAAGGTTGTAGACGTTGTGTGACCAGTTCTGGATGGTGCTGTAACGCACGTCGGAGCGTTCCTTGGCGATGATCTCAATCACGCCGGAGTGGAACGAATCAGAAGCGTAGGTCGGTGCGGTGCAGCCCTCGATGTAGTGGAACTTGCTGCCCGGCTCGCCGATTATCAGGGTGCGCTCGAACTGACCCATGCTCTGCGCATTGATCAGGAAGTAAGCCTGCAGCGGCGCGGTGACTTCCACGCCAGCCGGGACATACACGAACGAACCGCCCGACCAGACGGCCGAGTTGACCGCAGCAAAGTAGTTGTCCTCGGGCGGCACGACGGTGGCGAAGTGCTCCTTGAACAGCTCCGGATGCTCTTTCAGGCCCGTATCGGTGTCGAGGAAGATGACGCCCATCTTCTCCCACTCCTCCTTGAGGCTGTGGTAGACCATCTCGGATTCGTACTGGGCACCGACGCCCGCGAGGGCCTTCTGCTCGGCCTCGGGAATGCCGAGGCGGCGGTAGGTTTCACGCACTTCTTCGGGCACGTCGTCCCAGCTGCGTCCCGCTGCCTTGTCCTGCGGGCGGATGTAGAAGTAGATGTCGTCGAAATCGAGACCCTTGAGGTTCGGGCCCCATTTGGGACGGCCCTTCTTCTCGGCGATCTCAAGTGCCCGGAGGCGGAACTTCAGCATCCACTCCGGTTCACCCTTGTGGTAGCTGATCTGCTCGACGACACGGCGCGTGAGGCCCTTCTCGGACCGGAAGAAGTAGTCTTCCGCGTGGCGGAAATCGTACTGCTTCTCGTGCTCCATGCCCTTGAGCTTTGCTGCATCGGGGTGCAGTTCCGGGATCTGGGATCCGGTTTCCCTGTTGAATTCAGCCATCAGATTGTTCCTTCCTGGCGGATCAGACGGCCCCGCTTGCTGCCTGCTCGCGGATCCAGTCGTAGCCGCGGCTGTCGAGTTCCATCGCAAGCTCCTTGGGGCCGGAGGTGATTACCTTGCCACCTGACATCACGTGCACCTGGTCGGGCACGATGTAATTGAGCAGACGCTGGTAATGGGTTATGACGAGTGCGCCAAAGCCGGGACCACGGGCAGCGTTCACGCCCTGGGATACGGTCTTGAGCGCGTCAACATCCAGGCCCGAGTCGGTTTCGTCGAGAATCGCGTAGCGCGGCTCGAGGACGAGAAGCTGCAGGATCTCACTGCGCTTCTTCTCTCCACCCGAGAAACCCTCATGCAGGTTGCGCTCAATGATTGACTCGTCCCAGTCGAGTTCCTTCACGGCTGCCTGGAGTTTCTGGTAGAACTCCATCACACCGATTTCATCGTCTTCCTCGCGGCGGGCGTTCAGCGCCAGACGCAGGAAGTTGGCGATCGAAACACCGGGCACCTCGACCGGGTACTGGAAGGCGAGGTAAAGACCTGCCCGGGCCCGCTCGTCAGGCTCCATCCCAACTACGCTTTCGCCATCGACCAGAACGTCGCCGGCAGTGATTTCGTAGACCGGGTCACCGGCGATCACTTTCGCCAGAGTGGATTTGCCTGAGCCGTTGGGCCCCATCAGAGCATGGACTTCCCCGGCGGGGACCGTAAGGTCCACTCCCTTGAGGATTTCCTCACCATCGACAATACGGGCATGCAGGCCGCGTATTTCAAGAGTCTTGTCTGCCACTTTATCTCCTGCTTTCCGATCATTTTCAGTCCGCACAGCCGGCTGGCCGCCAGGCGTTTCTAGGACTGATTCCGAGTTTGAGTATAACCGAGTAATCCGCTCGGGTCGGTGAGTCAGCTGCCGCTCAGCGGCGGCGCTTGAGCCAACCGAACAGGCCGCGGCGACCCTGGGGGCTCTCCGGGGACTGGTCCACCTGCACGGTACGGCTCGACCTGCCGGTGACAACCGTTTTGCGCAGCTCACGGAGGCCGGACTCCTTCTCGAACTCGAGCCGGAATTCCCGCACTGACCGGTGGCGCCGCGCCGCCTCGCGCGACATGGCGCGGCTTATCACTGCCTGGAGGGGACGAGGCACATCATCGCGGTAAGCCTCGATCGGCCGGGGCAGCCCCGACGTGTGGGCGTGCATCACCTGTTCATAGGTTTCGCCCTGGAAGGGCCGGTGGCCGGTGAGCACCTCGTAGGCCAGAATGGCCAGGCTGTAGACGTCACTGGCGTAACTGGCTGACTGGCCCTCGAAAATTTCCGGAGCCATGTAAAAGGCGGTGCCAACGCGGTCGGTGTTCTCCTCGGTCACGTAACAGCCGGTGCCGAAGTCGCCGAGTTTGGCCACGCCGTCGCTGGTCAGGAAGACATTTGCCGGCTTCACATCCCGGTGCAGAACCTGCTGGTTGTGGGTCTGCTCCAGCCCGGCAGCCACCTCGGTGATCAGAATCGCGGCACGCTGCATGTCGCCGATCCGCCTCTCCAGCAACCGCTGGTCCAGGGTGCCGCCGGCGCAGTACTCCAGGGCAAGGTAAGCGCCCGGTCCGGTCGGCATGCCCGAGAAGCCCGCGACGATGTTCGGATGCTTCAGACTGAGGGTGATCTGCACCTCGTTCTCAAACATGCGCCTCAGCACGGGCTGGCTCTGCACCTCAGGCCGCGGCAGCTTCAGTGCCACGTCGCCAAGCCCGGAATGGAACGCCAGCCAGACAATCGACGTCTGGCCGGAACCAAGCTTGTAGCGGACCTTGAATCCGGGGGGTACCTGTTCAGGAGTATCCATGGCGCTCATGACGAATGCTGCCCGCTTTCCGGCCTGGGGCTCAGAACTCGAACGGCTTTCCCGGTTCGGGAATCAGGCAGGCGGTACCGGTGCGGTCCTCAACCTGGCGGCGGAACGCTTCAGGATCCTGCTTAATCGGCGGGAAGGTGTTGTAGTGAATCGGCACCACGGTGCGGGCACCAAGAAATTCCGCTGCCTGGACCGCCTCCTCGGGACCCATGGTGAAGTTGCTGCCGATGGGCAGGAATGCCAGGTCTATGCCTCCCTGACCGATCAGCTTCATGTCGGAAAACAGTCCGGTGTCCCCGGCATGATAGATGCGGCGTCCGTCCATCTCGATGAGCAGGCCGGTGGGCATGCCGCCGTAACTGCCGTCCGGCAGTGAGTTGGAGTGCCAGGCCGGAGTGAGTTTGAGCCTGCCGAAATCAAACCCGAAGAAACCGCCGATGTTCATCGCATGTGCGTTGTCGATGCCCTGCGAACCGAACCAGTCGGTGATTTCCGGTGTGCTGATGAGCTTCGCACCTGTGCGCTCGAGTATTGCCCTGGCATCTGCCACGTGGTCGGCATGACCATGTGTGATCAGCACGAAGTCCGGATTCAGCGAAGCCGGATCCGTGACAGCGACCGGATTGTCCTCAAGGAACGGGTCGATCAGCAGCGAATGCCCGTTGCTGTCAAGCGAAACGGTGGCATGCCCATGCCAGGTGACACGAATCATTGCGCCCTCCAGTCGTTGGGACTCACCGGACTGTGTTCAGATAGAAGTAATACAGGACCGCGTAAACCACCGGCAGTCCCGCCAGACCCAGCGCCGGAAGGTCACGCTTCAGGAAATAGAAAACCCAGGCGAGCAGGCTGACCAGGACCACGGCCGGATAGGCCAGGAAGAGCAGCCGTTCGGTTGCGTTCAGGCCTGTCATCTCGACAATCTGACCACCGTTGCCGGTAAACAGCAGGATGGCGCCAGTCAGCCAGAAATACATGACCCCGAACGACCCGAGGTGGGCACCAAGAATCCCGAACAGTGTGAGCGTCCGGTCATTCTCGTTCATCCGGGTGCCGGGGCCGGAATCCGATACTGCAGAAACCATTGTCGTCCCCTTTCAGGAGCAGATTACCTATGCCTATCGTGCCACATCTGCGCTTCGTCAGTGCGCAAGACCCAGGTCATGCAGGCTCAGCAGCAGCGAATCCGCATCATCTGCCACCGCATCGGGATTCACCTTCTCGGGCAGCCACTCGGGGTTGCGTCCGCCACTTACGGAAAGCTCAGTGCGGAGCCAGACACCCTTCATGCCCATCGCCTGGGCACCGGCAACATCCTTGCGGCGGCTGTCACCGATCATCACAACCTCAGCCGGATCAACGTCCCACTGGTCCAGGACCGCGTTGAAAACCTGCGGGGCCGGCTTGCGGTAACCGGCACTGACCGAGGTGACCAGCGGATCCATCAGAGTGCCGAGGCCAAGCCTGGCGATAATCTGCTCGGTAAGGACATGCGAGCGGGTGTTGGATGCCACTCCCAGCTTCACCTTGCCCGCCAGACTGCGGACGAGCTGGGGCATGCCGGGAATGGCTATGGCTCCCTCCGCCTCGCTGCGGGTGTACTCCCGCTCCAGCCAGTCCACAAAGTCGCTGTCATGAGCAATGCCGTACTCAGACAGCATTTGCTCGAGATGCTCTCTCGTGGTGCCGATCTGGCTGAATTCCACACCTTCCTTGGGGCTGTGTTTCCTGATGGATACCAGCCGGTCCGCGAATCCCGGCGCATCCTGGATATGGCCCTGCTGCCTGAGCAGCAGAGCTGTACGCCAGGCATTGGCACGCTCGAAATGGTGCCCATTACCCCAGATGAGAGTGCCACCGACATCAAAAATTAGGGCTCGGATCACGGCTCCAGTCTACCTGTGCCGCTGCCGGCCGCTGGTTCTCACCCATTCGTATGACGACGCGGCTGATTGCAGCAACTACACTTCAGTCAGGAAGGATGACTGACATGAGCGAACAGGAAAATCGCAACGACAGGCACTACAGCGAGGAATTCACGGTTTCGGGCGACGCGGTCGTCAGCAAGATCAAGGAACTGCTTCACGAAGGCAACATCCGCCGGATCAGCATCAAGAACGAGGACGGCAAGACCCTCATTGAGATTCCCCTGACGCTCGGCGTGATCGGATCCATCCTGCTGCCCGTCTGGGCGGCCATCGGGGCAATCGCTGCCCTCGCGGCGCGGCTGACGATCACTGTTGAGCGCAGCGGACCCGCAAACACGGAATCAGAACCCGCCGGTGAGGAAGCCGTACCGAAAATCGACCGACTCGCCTGAGGAGACAACCACATGCAGACAGGAGCAAACATGAACGACCATCAGAACCGCCAACCCCAGGAACACGACCGGGACCGCCAGGAGTACAGCAACAACCAGCAGTCAAACGGCGGCATTGACTTCGCAGCCATTTTCAACGGGCTGCTCGCAGCCGGCAACCGCAGGCGGCTCGTGCTGCGCCATCGTGGTGAAACCGTACTGCGCCTGCCACTCACCATCGCAGCCGTGGTTGCACTGATCCTGCTGTGGCAGTCAGCTTTCCTGCTGGTGGCAGTGGTCGCACTCATACTGTTCCTGCAGGTGAGCGTATCGCTGGAGCGCCGGGTGGACGCCCCGCCGCCCCACGAGTACAGGGACTGACGCGGTCTCAGCAGGTGGCCGCTGCCCCGGATTCCCGGAGCAGCGGCCACTGACTTGTAAGGGCGGGCAACTTCCCGGTCTGCGGTGGGTTGCTATACTCGTTTGTTGCCGCCAAAGAAGCGGGCAGGCCAGCAGGTCCGCCCCCGGAGAGTCTTCCTGACAGTGCGGTCGACGAAGGAAAGCAGGCTGAGACGTTGCAGACACTGACCATCCGCGGTGCACGCGAGCACAACCTGAAGAGTGTCAACGTAGAGCTCCCGCGCAACCGATTCATCGTATTCACCGGCGTGTCCGGTTCGGGCAAATCAACCCTGGCGTTTGACACCATTTATGCAGAGGGACAGAGGCGCTACGTGGAGAGCCTCTCGGCCTATGCCAGGCAGTTTCTCGGCATCATGGACAAACCCGATGTCGACGTGATCGAAGGCCTGTCACCGGCCATCTCGATCGATCAGAAAACCACAAGCCACAACCCCCGCTCGACCGTGGGAACCGTGACCGAGATCCACGATTACCTGCGGCTGCTTTTTGCCCGCGCGGGCGTACCGCACTGCCCTGTCTGCGGACGTGAAATCAGCCGCCAGTCGGCCAGTGAGATAGTCGGGCAGCTTCTCGAGCGGCATGCGGATGCTCGCGCGCTCCTGCTGGCACCGCTGATCCGCGGACGCAAGGGCGAGTACCGCAAACTGTTCGAGGATCTGCGGCGGGAGGGCTTTGCCCGCGTCCGGGTCAACGGCGAGGTGCAGACCCTGGACGAGGCGCTGGCATCCAACCTGGAGCGGACTCTCAAGCACGACATCGATCTGGTCGTGGACCGTGTCGTACTCAAGGAAGACGAGCGCGCACGCGTGGCCGAATCAGTGGAACTGGCGCTGCAGCGCGGCGACGGCCTGCTGCGGGTGCTGTTTCCCGATGACGGAACCGATGAGCTCTTCAGTGAGAAGTTCGCCTGTCCGGAGCACGGCACCTTCCTCGAGGAACTCGAGCCACGCGTGTTCTCGTTCAACACGCC
>CAZPLV010000062.1:0-9407 GCA_964587295.1 uncultured bacterium | reverse complement strand
GTCCTCAAATCGGCACCCAGCATCATCCGCTGAGCCGTCAGCAGGTGCCCGTATAATCGCTTCAGACGTTCCAGGATGTGATTACGCTGTACAAAACCAATGCACTTTGGGCTATTGCAGCGGCGGCAATGCTGCTGTTTCTGCTGGCAACCTGGCCGCAACTGCTCTCGCTTGAGCGCTTTCCCGTGGTGGCACAGCTCACTGCTCACCGCGGCCTGCTTGTCGTTATCAGCGTGGCAGGAGCGCTGTCGTTCGCAGTCCTCGCCTGGCGCTCAGCGTTATGGCGGCGACGCGCCACCCTGTTAACGGCCTGCCTGATGCTCGTTGCTGCCACAAACTCGTGGATTATGACCCAGCGGGGTTTCGCGGTGACTTTTGAGAGCGAAGGTGCTACGGATCTGACAGTGTTCGTCTGGAACGTGTTCCGCGACGGTCCTGATCCCAGCCTGATAGCGGACTTCGCAACCGCCAATGAAGTGGACGTCATTGTACTGCTCGAGGTAAGCCAGCTGACGGCGGACTTCGTCGCTGAAAAAGTGGGGCAAGCTGGGCGACCCATGCAGCCCTTCACACTGTCATTCCATGATCCCGAGTCTCCCCGCTACACAGCCCTGCTCGTCAGCGACGCACTCGGGACCTATACCCAGGACCATTCAGTTGGCTCCACTGCGCGCGTACCTTCGGTGGTGGCCCGGCCGGAGGATGGCAGCGGACCGACCCTCGTCGCCGGTCATGCAGCGCCACCATTCCCCGGGCTGATGGCCCGCTGGAACTCCGGGTTGCGGTGGCTGGCAGAACGCTGCGCCGAAGACAACATAGTGGTGATGGGTGATTTCAACGCCACGCTTGACCATTTCAGCAGCCTGAGCTCTCAAGACACTCACGTTGGCGACTGCCGTGATGCTGCCCACTCACTGGGCGGCGGGGCTCTGGGCACCTGGCCTTCGTTCCTGCCAATGTTCCTGGGCAGCCCGATCGATCATGTCGTGGCAAGCAGTGATTGGAAATTCAGCGGGTACCGCGTCGTTACTGAACTTGATGGCCAGGGCAGTGACCACCGTGCGCTGCTGGTCCGGTTGCAGCATGTGCGCTGACGGCAGCAACCAGCTTACGTGAATGCGTTTGGCACCTCGCTGAGACGGCTGGTACCTTCGTAGCTCAGGTCCGGACGCACGCTGGCCATCAGGCTGGGCAGCTGTTCAGAGTGGCTGAATGGAGCGACCGCTCACCCTTTCGCCGGCGGCATGCGCCACAGCAGCAGCCCGAGCACGAGTGCCGCGAAGGCCGGGAACAAGAAGTCCGGGATCCGCGCCGCCCAACCAGCAGCCCACTCCTGCAGGCGGAACTGCGCATCGACACCCATGATGCCTCCAAGGTTGGCGGTTCCCTCGGTGAACACGAACAGCAGGCCGATGCCGATGAAGACGAGGCCGGAGATGAGGGAAGTGGAATGGGTCCGCAACGGCCCGATCTGCACGGCCCGTCCACGCAGCCAGCGTTTCTCCCCAAGTTTGAACCGGTTCCACAACAAGGCGAGAACGAACAGCGGCACCGCCATGCCAAGGCCGTAGAAAGCCATCAGCAGGCCACCGTAGAGTGGTTCACCACCAGCCACCGCCATGGTGAGTACTGCACCCAGCAGGGGTCCGGAGCAGAAGCCAGCCAGGCCGAAGACGGCTCCGAGCGCCAGAATCCTCAAGATTCCACTGGTGCCTCCCGCAGCCTGGGATTGCGCGCCGGCTGGCAGGAACGAGAAGCCGCGACCTGACACGGTAAGCAGGCCCATGACTATGAGCAGCAGTCCGCCGATCAGCGTCACTGTGCCCCGGTGCTGCGTGACTAGGCTGCCCAGGGCACCCACGCCTGCTCCGAGCGGCACGAGTACCAGCGCCAGGCCAACGTAGAAAAGGAACGTGCGGCTGATCAGCCGGCCGAGCCCGTCGAAGGCGTAGGCGAAGAACGAGGGCAGAAGCAGAGCCGAGCAAGGGCTAACCAGGGCGAACAGACCGCCGAGGAATGCGCCGGCAAGGCCAATATCAATCATTGCCGTGCCAGTTCCTGCTCGATGATGTTCGTGAAGGCAATCGCCGGCTGGGCGCCTACTACCGGGTGGCCGTTGATCACGAACGAAGGCGTGCCGCTGAGGCCCAGTGACATGGCTTGCATGTAGTCGGCCTGGATGGCGGCATCGAACTCGTCGCTGTCCAGGGCAGCAGCGAACCTGTCAACGTCTGCAACGCCCACCTGCTCCGCGAAGGCGATGAGTTTCTGTTCTGTCAGGTCATGATGGCCACTCGCTGGTGCAGCTCCGTAAACCGCCTGGTTGAACTCCCAGAACCGGCCCTGCTCAGCCGCCGCGCGGCCGGCGCGAGCTGCCAGCAGCGACGCATCACCGAATATCGGCAGGTCCCGCCATTCGATACGCAACTGCCCCGATTCGACGTAGCGGTCTATCAGCTCCGGCTCCACGGCACGACTGTGACGGGCGCAGAAAGGGCAGCGGTAATCGGAGAAGGTCACCAGCACTACCGGCGCGTCAACCGGGCCGAGCGCGAAGGGATCATCAGCGTTGCGCGTGACTGGTCACCCAGCGGCCCCGGCAGCTGCGGACTGGCGGCTGGTTCCTCGGCAACGACTGGCACGCTTGCGCGGCCGGCGAGGAAGGCCGATGCCATCAACGCGATGATGATCAGGGCACCAAGCAACCAGCGCATGGTGCTGTTGGCCGTCCGGTTGGCTGGTTTCGATTTCTGTCTCACTGTCATCTGCTTACTGCCTTCCTTCTGTTCATAAGTGCTCGCTGAAGCGACCGTAAGTCCTCCCAGCCCGATCAGCACCCGGCAACACCCACGTCACAGACGCGGTTATAGCCCTGCGGAAGTGCCTGCGCAAACAAGTTTGAACGCTATCATCAGCTTTGCTGATGGTCAGCTGTGATTGAGCCGGCTTTCAGTGCTGTTCAAGAGAAATTACTGATGACGCAGAAATGCCAGTGCATCACGCTGTTCAATGAACAGGTGGCTGTCGTCGCGCTTCACGAAATGCACGTTCATCTCGGTACCAGGCGAGTTTATTCCGATCAGCCGCAACGTCCCCGCGGCCACATCAGGCCGCACGAAACTCTCGACCGTCACACCGATACCCAGACCGTCCAGTACGGCGCTGCGAACGGCACCAGGGCCGCTCACTTCGATGCTTTTCCCTGGCCGGACCCCGTCCGTCTCCAACGCGTCGAGCACCCGGTGATACATCGTCGACGCGAACGACGGCACGATCAGGCTCTCGCCCTCGAGCACGGACAGTGGTGCGTGCGCCTGTGAACCGACAGGGTCGTCGTGCTTAACCAGCAGCATGGCCCGTTCGGTGCCGAAGGGCGTGGCGTGGAGCGAAGCGGTGCCGGCGCCCCTGGCTGACTCGGGTCCCTCAAGCAGGCAGGCAGCGTCGATTTCGCCTGAACGCAGTGCCTGCAGCAGGTCGTCTGAGTACGCCTCCATCAGGTGCAGGCGCAGGAGATTGCCTTGGCTGTTGTACAGGCGAACCGCCCGCAGCAGCCGGCCGGTGAAGCGGGTAGTCAGGTGATGGCTGAGGCCGATGCGCAGGTGCGTTCCGCCTTCCTGCAGCTCACCGCTTAAGAACTGCCGCGCCCGGGTGAGGGACTCACTGGCGGCGCAGGCGAAGGGAAGCAAAGCCTTACCGGCCGGGGTCAGCCTGATCCCTGCGCCCTGTCGGCGGTATAGCGGAGCTCCGTGGATCTCCTCAAGCAAGCGCAGGGACCGGCTGACCGCGGGCTGACTCACACCCAGCTGCCGGGCCGCGGCCGAGATGCTGCCTTCCCTGGCTGCGATGCAGAAGGAATGCAGGTACTCGGCGCGGACTTCGGAAACAGCGGTTGCCATTTCCAGGAATCATAACAAGAGCGGATGGTTCGGCCGTCCGCCTCACTGAACCTGGATCGTTCAGTGCACCGGTCAAGCCATCCCGAAAGGTGCCCGCCCCCACTGCCACCAGGCGCAGGTATGGCAAGATTGCCGAACGGACAGTTCTCATGGGAAGGGAAACCCGATGCGCAAAGTGTTGATAGCCATGTCCTGCTTCTGGCTGACCACGGCCACTGCCCAGTCGCCGTTCCTGGAAGCCATGCGTTACGTGCCCTCAGAGACGTTCCTGGCGGAAACGAGCAACGTGGCGACATTCGCTGATCTGCGGGCAGGGTACGCCGTCCGGGATATGCATCCGCCTGCGAGCTGGGCGGCGATGGCACCTGGGAATGAGCGTTCCATACTGAGCGCCCTGCCTTATGGGGCAGCAAGAAGTGTGGTCACCTATCTGCTGAATGGCGCGCCGCTCTACCCGGAACTGCTCGGCCTGGACTTCTTCGATCTGAACGGGACACTTGAGTTCGGTGTGCCACCGGATCAGGCTCTGGCGTTGCTGGGCGATATCCAGCCCTTGCGCGTCGGTCTGGCTTTCATGGCGCGTGGTTACCGGCTGGAGGAGCCCTTGCTGTGCCCGCAGGCCGGCTGCGACACCGGTCGCCAGCAAGACATCAGGAACCGGGAACCTGGCAACCCTTTTGGCGGGGACTTTGGCAGGAACTTCCCTGTCTTCGTCAGGCCCGGAGTGCTGGCAGGCTCCGCAAGCGACGATCTGGCCCGTCAGATGGTCGCAAGCAGCGCAGGAGAACTGGATTCACTCGCAGACCTGCCCGCGGTCCAGGCGCTTGACGCGGTGCTCTCAGGCATGCCGCATGTTCTGACCGTTTCAGTCGTCAACCCGCAGTTCATCGCTGCCGATCCGGTCCAATTGCTCGGACCCCATGTCGACGACACGGCCGCCGCGGCAGTGCTCGCGCAGCTGGCCGGGATTCCGCTGCCGGCGTTCAGCCTCGCCGGGTTCGCCGCCAGTGCGGATTCAACGTACGACTACGGTCACGCGCTGCTTGTCTATCCGGACGCACAACAGGCAGCAGCTGCCGCCAGGTCGCTGGATGAACGGCTGGCCAGTTACAGATCACAGCGCACTCAGCTGAGCTTCGCTGAGACGCTGACCGCCCGAGACTTCGAATTGAGTCCTGTCACCGTCGTGCCCGGCGGCGACAGCGGACAGACTGTCGTGAAAGTGACCCTGAAGGTCCTGCTGGACGACACCACGGACGCGCCGTTCCCGGGCCTCGCCTACCGGCGTCTCATCGACACCGTGTACACGCGCGACTACCTGTGGTTGGCGCCGGCAGACTGAAGCCACGTGCCATGGTGAGGTGGTGAAGATAGCCGCTGATTCACACGCATCCCCTCGAGCAGCTGATGTCCGGAGCCGTCATGCCCGGGTGGGCGGCGTCCGCTGCCATTACCTGCAGGCGGGCAGCGGCCCGCCGCTCGTTCTGCTGCATGGCACCGCCATCGACTCGGCGAGCCTGAGCTACGGCTCTTTAATCCCGGAACTCGCGGAGCACCACAACGTCATGGTTCTTGACTGGCCCGGTTACGGGCTGAGTGAGCAGCCGAAAACCGGGCTTAGCATGCCGGACCTGGTAACGCTGCTGGCGGAGTTCCTTGATGCTCTGGACCTGAAGTCTGTCCATCTCGCGGGCTTCTCGATGGGAGGCGCGGTCGCGCTGGGGTTGGCTTTGCAGGCCCCACAGCGCCTCCAGACGCTTTCGCTGGTCGGAAGCTACGGCCTGGACTCGCGCGCACCGCTACCGCTGCTGCCATACCTGGCCATGCGCGCTCCCAGGTTCAGCGATACCGTCAGCTGGGGCATTCGCCGCAGCCGGCGCCTGGTCCGCCTGGTGCTGACCCGGATCGTGTTTGCAGATCCCACGCTGGTGACTGCAGAGCTGGTGGAGCAGGTCTACAAGCAGTTGCAGGCGCCCGAGGCAGAGCGCAGCTTCGTGGCCTGGTTGCGGAGCGAGATACGGCCACTCGGCCTGGGCACGTCGTACGAGCGTCAGCTGCACGGGCTGGCTGTGCCTACGTTGCTGCTCCATGGGCGCAATGACCGGGTGCTGTCGTGGCGCAAGGCCGTCCGGGCCGGTGAGAAGATACAGGACTCAAAACTGGTGGTCGTGCCCCGCTGCGGACACTGGGTGATGCGCGAGGCATCGGACGTGTTCCTTAAGGAGCTGCTCGGTTTGACCGGAGGTGCCAGCGCAGAGTGAACCTGACCGGCGCTATCCGTGGTGGCCGGCTTCAGGCGCCAGATTCCGCCCGCTGGCCTGCAGCGCATCGCGCAGGATCCGGATGGCCCGGGGACCGACGCCATGCAGTGCCAGCAGTTCCGCTTCTGAATGCCCGGCCACTGTGGTTAACGTGCTGATGCCGGCCAGCAGCAGCGCCCGGGTGGCTGGTTTGCCGATTGCCCGTGGCAGCGCGTCCGGACCTTCTGCGACCTCACCCTTGATCGCCTCCAGAGCTGAAGCGGCCAGTTCCGCAGGCGCCCGGTTCAGCCACGATCTGTAAACCAGGTTGTTCAGCTCCATGCCGTTAACGTCGCTCAGCGGTACCGCAACACTGGTGGTAGCATCGACCGGCGAATGGACTTCCGTGATGGTGCATCTGGTCAGTGAGTTCCTGACTGCCTCCGCATCCAGGTGTAACAGCACCTGCGCGTCAGTGGTCAGAGAGGCGAATGGTTTGCCGTGCACCTGGTAAACCGGCAGTCCAGCGACGTTTACAACTTCAGTCCCGGGAAGACCGAGTGCAGCTTTCCGGAGTTGCGCCTTGGTGGTCACGTTGCCGTCCTTTCACTCTGATTGCAGCTAAGCCACTGGTCTCCATTCTAGAAGGAAAACAGCGCCCGGTTATCAATTGCCCGTGGGGCCTCAGACTGCTGCGCTACGGGCCCGGGCCAGCGGAAGCAGCAAAAGCAAGGCGATGACCACGATCGATAGAACTCCGCTGCCGAACGACAGTATCCCGTAACCCGAGCCGGCCATCACAACGCCGGAGAGCGCACCACCCGCGGCACCGGACAGTGCGATGAAGACATCGATCGCGCCTTGGGTCCGGGCCCGGTTCGCGGGCACGGTAGCGTCAACGACGAGTGACGTTCCGGCGATAAGTCCAAAGTTCCAGCCGACTCCGAGCAGGATGAGGGCGATGATCAGCAGTGTCAGGTTGTCGCCTGGCGCCAGTGCGCCGATGACCCCTGCCAGTAGCAGGGTGACCCCGGCAGCAGCGGCCACCTTGAGCCGGCCGATGCGGTCGACCAGGGCTCCGGTGAGCGGTGAAGGCAGGTACATGCCGGCGATGTGCAGCCCGATGACGAGCCCGATCGCACCTAGCTCATGACCGAAAGCACGCATGTGCACCGGGGTCATGGTCATGACCGCAACCATCACCAGCTGGGTGAGCACCATCACTGCGCCACCGATGTAAGCGCCCGCCAGCGGCCGCGGGGCCGGGCCGTCAGTCATACTGGCTGCGTTGCCACCGCTGAGCTGCTTCGCGACCAGGAACGGATCCGGCCGCAGCAACACCAGGAGCACCGCCCCGGCGGCCAGGTAGGCGACACCAGCCAACAGGAACGGGCCACTCAGGGCCGGCAGTTCCAGGTTCAGCGCCAGCACCCCGAGCGGCTCGACCAGGTTCGGTCCGGCAACGGCTCCGATGGTAGTGGACACGAGGGCAACGCTGGTCGCCATACCCCGTCTGGCGGGCGCCGCCAGGTCGGTGCCGGCGTACCGCGCCTGCAGGTTCGTCGCCGTGCCGGCTCCGTAGACGAACAGAGCAGCGAACAACAGACCCGGACTGTTCAGTACAGCCGCCAGCACCACGGCGAATGCACCGAGACCGCCGACCGCGAAACCGATGCCCAGGCCGGGCCTGCGGCCCTTCCGCTGGGTGAGCTGGCCCACCAGGTAGGCGGCGAGCGCCGAACCGAGCGTGAACAGCGCGGTCGGCAGACCCGCCAGGTCGTCACGACCGAGCATGTCCTGGGCCAGCAGCGCTCCCACCGTGATTCCGGCAGCCAGCCCTGCACCTCCGAGCACCTGACTCGCCACGACCACTTTCAGGGTCCGGCTCTGCAAGCGCTCCCTCTGTTCCTCCGTTATGTGCGCGAAACCACCTGTCACCGCGTCAGCAACTCCACTTCCGCCCCGGACAGACTACACGTAATCAGCGTGCGGCACGAGAATTGCCCGGGGCCGTCCAGTTCTTACGGCCGCAACATCATCGTCGTGGCGTAATCTGTAAGCATCCGGAGGCTGTTCAACCATGACAAAGCAAACCAATCCGAAGATCATCTGGACCAGGGTCGATGAGGCTCCTGCCCTCGCCACTTACTCGCTGCTGCCGATAGTAAGTGCCTATGCTGCGGCTGCCGGCATCAGCGTGGACACGCGCGATATTTCTCTGGCCGGACGAATTCTGGCCCAGTTCCCTGACGCACTTCGTGAAGACCAGCGGCAGGATGACGACCTGGCCTATCTGGGGCAGCTGGCCACCCGGCCTGACGCGAACATCATCAAGCTGCCGAACATCAGCGCATCGATTCCGCAGCTCAAAGGCGCCATCAGCGAGCTTCAGCAGGCGGGCTACGCGATTCCTGACTATCCGGAAGATCCCGGCACTGACGATGAACGCGAAACCGCCGCCCGTTACGACCGCGTGAAAGGCAGTGCCGTGAACCCGGTATTGCGCGAGGGCAACTCGGACCGGCGCGCACCGCCTTCAGTCAAGGCCTACGCCCGCAACCACCCGCACTCGATGGGCACCTGGTCTTCAGACTCACGGTCGCACGTTGCCACGATGACCAGTGGCGACCTGCGGTCGAACGAAGTCTCTGTGACCGTCAGCGCGGCCCAGGCCGGTGACGCACGCATCGAACACCTCAGCCCTGACGGCAGCGTGACCGTCCTCAAGCCGGGCGTGCCGCTGCAGGAGGGTGAGATTGTCGACGCGACCTTCATGAGCCGCGCCGCGCTGCGCACCTTCCTGGCCGAACAGGTTGCAGATGCCCGCGAACAGGGGATTCTATTCAGTGTGCACCTAAAGGCCACCATGATGAAGGTGTCCGACCCGATTCTGTTCGGCCATGCGGTTGAAGTCTACTTTGCGGACGTTTTCCGGAAGCATGGGGCCACATTTGACCGGCTCGGCATCAGCTCAAACGATGGGCTTGGCACGCTCTACAAGGGCCTTGCCGAGCTGCCCGACGAGGAGCGCGCCGTCATCGAGACAGAGCTGACGGCTGCACTGGAGCAGGGCCCTGCCCTGGCCATGGTGGACTCGGACAGGGGCATCACGAACCTGCACGTGCCCAGCGACGTCATCATCGACAACTCAATGCCATCAGCAATCCGCAATTCGGGCAGGATGTGGGGCCCTGACGGGCAGTTGCATGACACGAAGTTCGTCATACCCGACAGCTCATACGCGGGTGTTTTCCAGGCCGTCATCGACGAC
>CAZPLV010000061.1:0-9451 GCA_964587295.1 uncultured bacterium | reverse complement strand
GTCGTTCCTGCAGCCGATGGAAGTGAATGAACCGTGGTTGTCCAGCGCCCTTGAGGCAGTTGGTTCCGTCGTGCAGGCGGTGAAGCAGGCCGGCATACCTGAGGAGAAGATTGTGCTGCTCGGCTTCTCCCAGGGCGCCTGCCTCGCCAGTGAGTACGTCGCCCGCAACGCCCGGCGCTACGGTGGCTTGGCGGTACTTTCCGGTGGTCTGATCGGACCGGATGACACGCCGCGGGACTACCCGGGCAACCTCGAAGGGACGAAGGTGTTCCTGGGTTGCAGCGACGTCGACTTCCACATTCCGGTTGAACGTGTGCACGAAAGCGCCGAAGTGCTTGAGCGGCTCGGTGGCGATGTGACCAAGCAGATTTACCCGAACTTTGGCCACTCTGTGAATCAGGACGAGGTGGATCACGTCCGCACGATTGTGCAGGGTCTGATCACGGGCTGAACTCCCCGCCATTGACAATGCCGAGCGCGTTGCAGTACCGTGACTGAACTTTCAGAAAGGTGGTGTAAAACCATGGAAAACATCTTTGTAGATACCGTCCGCGGCGACGCCACCTTGACTGCTGCCTGATCAACCGGCCGCAGCGGCGTCGCAAGACCTTTCATACCAGCTGAACAAAACTTGGAGGTTCGCGTTGAAGCGAATCGAGTTTGATGATGACGTCACTGTCGAACGTTTCGGCCTTGGCAAGGACCGGCGTAAACCGCGCCGCAAGACCCGCCGCAGCGAGTTTTACGTTGAAGCTGACGAGGCTGCAAGTTCCGCCGACAAGTTCACTGATCCTGAACTGCAGCAACTGTTTGAACAGGGCCGGTTCACTGAGCTCCTCAGTGAACTCAAAAGCGGAAAGGAAGCTACCGTTTACCTGGTGGACGGGCCTGCCGGCCTTATGGCGGCGAAAGTGTACGCGGATCTGGAAGTGCGGTCTTTCAAGAATGACGCCGCTTACCGTGAAGGCCGGTTCATGGCTGATGAGAGGGCCGCCAGGGCAATCCGGGGCCGCACGCGTTTCGGGCTCCTGGCGCAGCAGCACTCTTGGGTGGCCGGCGAGTACCTGCAGCTGTGGGACCTGTACCGGGCCGGGGTGCCCGTGCCGAAGCCGATGATTGGTCCCGAAATGTTCGACATCAACCGGGCTGGCCGTGTTGTGCTGATGGAACTGATTGGTAATCATGAGGCGCCGGCGCCACGCCTGAGCGATATCCGCCTGGACGCTGCTGACGCCGCTGATGCATTCGGGCAGAGCGTGCAGATCGCGGCACAACTGCATGCCCTGGGCCGCGCGCACGGTGATCTGAGCACTTTCAACCTGCTGTGGTGGCAAGGCAGGGTCATTCTGATTGACCTGCCGCAGGTGATCATGGCAGACGAGAATCCGCATTACCGGGAGTTTCTGCAGCGTGATATCAGTTCACTGTGCAAGTCTTTCCGCAAGCTCGGGGTGCAGGCAGAGCCGGAGCAGGTACTGAGGCAGGTGCTGACGGGAACATAAGAGTGTACGGTCACTGGTCAAGTGAATAGCCGACGGGCGCAGCCGGAATGGCAGTCTGGCTGCTGCTTCCGGTAAGTGCAACCGGCAGACCGTTGGCAGTGATTAAGTCCGTCACCCAGTTTAGTGCGGCGCTGCCGTCACGGTGCACTTCGCGGTGTCCCTCGTCCGTCTGGTGTATTCCCAGCAGCCGGGCGTCGGGGCCGAAGGTCCCGTCTGGACGGTGGTTGGGGTCGTCATCGGTTATGAGGCCGGGCACGAGTATTCCGCGACTGCGGACTTCGATGCCAGTGTGCACGTTGAACGGCACGACGTCGCTTATGTCTTCCGTGCCTCTGCCCGGCACTTCCACTGAGTCACAGGCCGAATCGAGGGCATCAAGCGGCGCTGGGTACTGTGCGCGGTTGCCGTAGGCGAGCCGCAGCATGTCATCGTGATCTGAATTCCAGCCAAGACAGATGGCGTCGAGGTAAATGGCGTAATCAAATGTGATTTCAGGATGGTCCCAGGCCAGCAGGCTCAGGAACTGCGTGCCATGGGAATGGGCAACCAGGATCACCCGGGTCGGTACCGCCGCCCCCTTGATCCATTCCTCCTGTACTCGCTGCAACAGCGCTTCGGCCCTCAGGTAGCCATTGCCCGCAGGGCTGTCGAACAGGTGAGCCCGGAAGCTGTAGGCGATTGCCGAGTAACCAAGCTGCTCCAGTGTGTGCTGAATCGCCCCCAGAGTATTTGGATCGGGTGCCTCGGAAAGGTAGGCCCGGTTGCCCTCCGGAGCGCTGCAGCCGCGCAGCATATTGCAGCGACCGGCGAAGCCGATGACCACGACATCGGGTTGTTCGGCCGGCCAGTGCGGCTCCGGCAATCTGGGATCCGGGGCGCTGCAGGCCACCACGAGTAGCAGAAGGGTAACGATACCGGACAACGGGTAGCGGAGTGCGCAGTTCATCCTGCTTCACAATAGCAGCGTGGCAAAGTCAGCGAATCAACTGCGATCATGTTCGCACGGAGCTTCCCTGCGGCGTGGCCGGCTACCTATTACGGGTATGGAGCTGCTCCCCAGTCGCTTGAGCGATTGCTGCAAGCCCGCAGTCATGGACTCGCTTCAGGTGGTCTATACGAGGTGTTGCTGTGGGAGCACTTGCAGCAGCAGGGCAGTTCCCAAGCGGATGCGGACGAATCCCTCGGGTTTGCGCTAGCCATGCTTGGAAGCGAGCAGGCACGGGAAGAACTACGGGCGCAGTTGGTGCGGGAACGGTAAGTTCAAAGCAATTTCGGAACATCGGGCTCCGGAGCAAATATCCCGGAGCCCTCGAACGCGCCCTCAGCTCAGTGGTCCCAGCCAGCCTCACCGAGGCTGTAATCGCACGCGCCGGTCGGGAAGGTCTGATTCAAGCGGGCGACTTCGGCAACGTCCGGCCGCCAGGGCAATCCGTGACCGCACGCGTTTTGGGCTGCTGGAGCAGCAGCACTCCTGGGTGGCCGGTAAGTACCTGCAGTTCATTAGTGCAGCCCACATTCGGCGCGCCGTACAGGCACTAGACTTCCACTAACGGAGGCAATATGAACATGCTACATGTCGTAACGCTCATACTCGTGATTGTCGGCGCACTCAACTGGGGCCTGGTGGGACTGTTCGAATTCGATCTGGTTGCTGCGATTGCCGGTCGTAGCTTCGGCGAAGTCAATGCCTTCTCGCGGATCATCTACATACTCGTCGCCCTGTCCGGTCTCTACCAGATTGTGAATCTTTCCCGTCCGGCTGCTCCGGAACGCACCACTGTCCGCTGAGACGCACGGCGAGCATCAGGGAGTGAACCGCTTGACTACTGATAACAGTCCGGAAAACATCTGGGACAGGATAAGGGACATCCGGGTGGCCATGCTCACCAGCACTGCCGCGGACGGCCACCTGGTAAGCCGGCCCATGTACACGCAGGAAGAAGGTCATGAGGAAGGACTCGTTTTCCTCACCGCTCGCAGCGCGGAGAAGACGCAGGATCTGAGCGGCAACCACATGGTCAACGTCAGCTACTCGGATCCACAGAAACAGTTGTACGTATCCGTTTCCGGGCACGCGCGGCTGCTGGAGGACCGGAGCCTGGTACAGGAACTGTGGAACCCCATGAACGAAGCGTTCTTTCCGGAAGGGCCGGACGACCCTGACCTGGTGGTTCTGCAGGTGGACCCTGTACGCGGCGAATACTGGGACGCACCGTCCGGAACCATGCGCCAGATTGCCGGCCTCGCCAGGGCCCTGGTCACCGGTAAACGCTTTGACCAGGGCACCAACGAAGAGGTGAAGCTGGACTGAAGCGGCACTGAAGCCGAGGACGGTTAAGTGGAGCACCGTCGGGATGAACGGGCTCCGGGGCAGAAATCCCCGGAGCCCTCAACTGTCGGGTTACGCCGTCAGCTCAGTGGTTCCAGCCTGCCTCACCAAGGGTGTAGTCACACACGCCGCTCGGGAAGATCTGATTCAGGCGTGCGGTTTCGGCGGCATCGGGCTGCCAGTCTCCGTAAATGCCACTGGCGATGGCCGACTCGACGCTCTGCAGGTGACATTTGTAAATGATGCCGGTAACCGGAGCGCCCGCAACCCTGCGGGAGGTGCTGTACAGCTCGAACTGCTCAGTGCACGGCCCGGCAGCCGAATCATCAAGCACACCGGCCCAGGCGTCGTCACCCGCGTAAATAAGATCACCACGGGCATTGAAGCACGAATCAACGGCAGCTTCGGGCCTGGCCTGGGCAGCACTGAGACCGGGGTTGGCCTGCAGCCGGGCCATCCATTCATCCATCACGCGCAGTGCCATGGGAGTCTGGTCGAACTCGTCCTGCCCCGGCACCACGTCGGTGAACCAGATGACCTGGTTGCTGGCGTCGCCGTCCACATCAAGCATTCGCTGACGCGAGGCGAACGACTGGCTGGTGTTGTGCATGTCCAGCACTTCCTCAAGGTAGGGGCGCCAGTCGATGACGGGTACGTCGATGTCACCGAGGAAGACCAGGCCGCTCTCCAGCACCGCACGGATTGCGCCCGGATCAGCCTCGGCCCGCGCCGCCGGTGTGATGCCACCGTCAGGGCTCAGGTTCATGTTGCGCATGCTCCAGGGGTCAATCTGCTCCGGGTCTTCGCACAGCTGCTCGACGAACGGGCAGCCTTCCTGCACCATTTCAGACTGGTCCTTCCAGCTGCCGACCGTGGCGTTCAGATGCAGGAACTCTTCCGGGCTGATGCTTCCGTCTGCGACTGCCTGGAGGCCGTACTGCACGCCAACGTTGTCCCAGGTGCGGCGCGCGTAGCCGTCAGGGCGCAGGCCGTAGCTGTTGACGGCGTCCGCGAAGTGGGTCCACTCGACGCTGGCCTGCTGCTCAGGCGTCACACCAGGTGCAGTGCCGAAATGCGGATTCAGGGCCAATGGGGAGAGGCCACGCCAGCCGTTGATGCATTCGCTGTTGCCGGCCTCGCCGGTGAACGGGTTCGGATACTCGTTGCTGGCGTTCAGCCCTTCGATCAGGGTGCGGTTCGTCCAGGTGGCCCACTTCGACTCCGGATCAGCCATCACCTGGAAGTCAATCCAGCGTTCCAGCAGTTCGCAGTCACCGACGTGAATTGTCTGGGTGACCATGTCGGGGTAGGAGTATTGCGGGATGAGAGCGTCAAGCAGGCCGGGATGGTTCTGCGCGTAAACATATTGCTGAATTGCGCCGCCACTACCGCCAATGGCGACCGTGTAGTCAGGCACGCCGTATTCGGTGATGAACCGGGACTTGACCATCATGGCCGTCTCGCCGCCGAGAATCAGGTCGTAGTGCACGTTGGTGCGGTTTCCGGTGGAGTACAGCACGGCGTAACCCAGTCCGAGTGCGGGCATGGACAGCATGTTGCCCATGCTGGGTCCGCCCTGGTAGTGGCCGATGGCGACGCCACCCTGGAACTGGAACAGTGCCCGGCGGTTCCAGCCGCTCAGGTCAGGCTCGCTGAGCGACTGTGATTCAGGGGAGAGCATCGCGATGGAGTAAATGAACCGGTTGATGGTGCCGCGTTCCCAGCGCACGATAAACGGCACGAGCGAGCCGTCCAGCGTTGTTGTCAGCGCCACGTCACTCGCGGGCGTTGTGTCCGGGTCGTATGGTTCAACGTTACCGCTGGCAAGTGACATATACAGGAAGTCCACGCGGGTATCCATGCTGCAGTCTGAATCCAGGATGTCACCCAGCTGCGCGGTGCCCCGGTGCGAATCACTCGCGCACAGGAACACTTCCTGTTTCGCTCCGGCGAACATCGGACCGGTCTGCGGGTGGTTGGTTACCGTGATGCGGGCAAGCTCACCACCAATACGTGCCAGAACGGTACTGCTGCCTTCAGGCAGGTCACGCAGCACCCCTTCATAAAACCCGGGAGCGACGCGCGTGAACTGCGCGGACAGGTCTGCGCTCAATCCACCTGCACCAATGGTGTTCACCGCGGTCAGTTCAGCGTCCGCCGGACCCTGAATCTGCAGGCGAACAGCGCCGCCGCTCACGTACTCCGGCGGTCCGGACAGGCTGGTGATGCCTGCCTGAGCGAGCGCCGGCAATCCGACGAACAGAACAGCGAGTAAAGCCATGATGGAACCACGGATCTTCAACATGCCGCCTCCGGTGGCTGCCCGCCCTCAACCGGGCGGGACAGTCAGTTTTGGTTGACCTACAGTAGCATTACAAAAATCAGCCGTATTCCATATCATGTCGTTCAAGCTGGCCGAGCCAGGTGACGAACAGCCACACTGCCGTCACCAGCAGGATGATTGTTGCCGGTGTGCGCATGATCATGCCGGCGAGCTGCTGGTCCTGCAGCGCTGAGACGCCCAGTGCCTGAGCGCTCAGTGCATACACCGGGTAGAGCGGAGAACTTGCGAACGCCAGCAGTGAGGCCAGCACCAGGCCCTGCAGCATTGCCGCCAGCACGAACAGGACTCCTGCTCCCCGGGAGAGCCGTCTGCGACCGGTTGGCTGCAGGATGAGCCACCAGAACAGGAAGGCGCTGGCGAACATCGTGAAGTGCTCAAGCGCGTGCAGAGCAGGACTGCGCAGGGCAGCCTCGTACATGACCGGTGCGTGCCAGAGCCAGAATGACAGTGTGAACAGGGTCAGTACGGTGAACGGGGCAGTCAGCCAGGCCACTGCCCGGCGCAGCAGCCGGTTGCCCAACCAGACACGGCTCAACTGCACCCGCTTCTGAGCCGGCAGAGCCCAGAGGAAGCCGAGCCCGGCGACACTCCAGGCGAGCAGCGGCGCGGCAACATAGGCGAGCAGCATGTGCTGGACCATGTGAGCGGAGAACAGCACGCTCGCCGCGTACTCCAGCGGTGAGAGGAGAGCCACGGCAAGCACGACAATCCCGGCTATGAAGGCAGACAGTTGTGCGCGGCTGATGCCGCTGCCGGTGCCGGCCCTGCTCCACAGCCGCACGACGCCGGTGCAGTACAGGGCCAGTGAGCCGAGCAGTGCCAGAACAGTCCAGGGGTTCAGGCTGTAACCCGTCAGTACCCACTGGGGCAGCTGAATCATCAGCTCAGCTGCACGTGCGCAGCAGCACCCAGGGCAGACCGGTCAGCAGAATGCCGATTACGAACAGTCCATTGATGGCTCCCCCAAACGTCACCGCGAAGGGCCGGTCGTTCTCGGGCGTGGAGTTGCGTGCGTTCAGCAGCGCAACCTGCCCTGCGGCCAGGGCAGTGAATGACGCCACCAGCGTGATGATTATGCCAATGATGCGTGCCGCTGGCTGCCCGAACAGGTCGAAGGCGAGCCGGGTCGAGTTGCAGTCGATCAGGCTGAGGACGAACAGCGCCACAAATGTCACCAGCCAGGTGGTGAGGCCGCCAAGGTAAACGAACGCAGGCCGCACGGGCCGGTCCGGGACGTTGCGGGATTCACTCGTGGTCATGATTCACCTCCACGCCGTTCACAGGTACGGCCCCAGGTATATCGTGACGAACAGAGGCAGCCAGATGAGCACCACGAACTGCCAGTAGAGCCCATTAACCTCGAGCGCCAGGCGCCGCTCGCGGGTGAACATGCCACGCGCAGCCATTGCGAAAACAACCAGGCCCTTCAGCACGACCGATATGACGTGACCCGCATGGAATACGGTGATCGCGTACGTCACCGAGCCGTATGCGTGCGTACTCCAGTCGTAGTCGTAACCGCTGTATTCGATCCACTTCAGCGCCAGGAACAGCATGGCCAGCAGCAGCGCCACTGCCTGACCGCCAAGCAGCTGACCGCGCCGTTCATTCTTGCCGCCCATGTCGGCAATCCGCATGGCCACCCCGCTGGCCAGCAGGATGCCGGTGTTGATCAGCGGCAGGGTGAGTTCCGGCCGGTCTATGTTTTCGGGCGGCCAGGCAGGATTGTGCAGCTTCAGGTAGAAGTACATCGCAATCAGGCCGGACACCACCACGGTTTCGATGGTTATCAGGCCGACCATGCCCCACCAGATGACGTTCCTGGGGCCCAGCGTGTGCTTCTCGAGCTTCGGAATGTTGGCCGTCTGGGTCGTCATGTGGCCAGCTCCTTATTGAACGGCCAGTGCCAGCCGATCATCGTCAGATAGAAAAGGAATGCACCAATCGGAACTGCCCAGAATGACCACATCAGTCCGATGAAGGCAACGGCCACAGAAAGGGCTGCCAGCAGCGGCCAGATGCTGGGTCCCGGCAGGTCCACCCGGCTTTCCGGTTCTGCGGTGATGATGCTGGTGCCCCACGTCTCGCGGACCGTGTCATCAAACTGCGGCAGGAGCCTGATTGCCCGGTCAGCAGCCGTTTCCCGGTCTGCCGGGGCCTGAGGTTCCTCCCACAGCGGGTAGCGGCTGCGGATCACGGGCAGGTAGAGCCAGTTGTACTGCGGTGGCGGTGAACTGGTGGCCCACTCCAGGGTAGGCCCGCCCCACGGGTCGTTGCCTGCTGTGTGGCCGTTGCGCCTGCTGATGAAAACGTTGATCACGAACAGGAATATGCCGGCGGCCAGCACGAACGACCCGATGGTTGAAATCATGTTCAGTGTGCCCCAGCCCATGTCAGCCGAGTAGGTCTGGATGCGCCTGCTCATGCCGGTCAACCCCAGATGGTGCTGGATGAAGAACGTCATGTTCATGCCGATAAGCATCAGCCAGAACTGCCAGCGGCCCAGACGCTCACTCAGCATGTAGCCGCTGATCTTGGGCCACCAGTAGTACAGCCCGGCGAACAGTGGGAACACCGCTCCGCCGATCAGCACGTAATGCAGGTGCGCCACCACGAAGTAAGAGTCGTGCACCTGCAGGTTCACCGGCACCGCAGCCAGCATGATGCCGGTCACGCCGCCGGCCATGAACACCAGCACGAAACCGAGCAGGAACAGAAAGGGCGCTTTGAAGCGTGGCTTTCCGTACCAGGTTGTGGCCAGGAAACTGAAGATGTGAATGCCGCTCGGTATCGCCACCAGCACACTCGCCACGGCGAAGAACGACATCACGATCGGCGGCAGCCCCACGGCGAAGAAATGATGCGCCCACAGACCGAAGGAGAGGACCCCCATCGCGACCAGTGCCATGTTCACCAGCGTGTAGCCCATTATGGGTCGGCGCACCATTGCCATGAGCACCATGGCGACCACGCCCAGGGCCGGCACGAAGATGATGTAGACCTCCGGATGCCCGAAAAACCAGAACAGGTGTTTGTACAGAATCGGGTCGCCACCCATTGCCGCGTTGAAGAAGTGCGTGCCGGCCATCCGGTCCATGGCGATGGTGATTGAGGCGAGCAGTACCGCCGGCATGGCAACAATAATCATCATCGCCATCACCAGCATTGCCCAGACCAGCACGGGCATGCGGCTCAGTGACATTCCCGGAGCGCGCATCTTGAGGATGGTCACCACGATTTCAACAGCCGCGGTCAGCGCCGAAATCTCCAGCAGGC